>NZ_JASNFO010000022.1:0-4400 GCF_032027725.1 Pseudofrankia coriaricola
CCCCCCCCCGCCCCCCGCCCCCCCCCCCGCCCCGCGCGCCCGCCCCCCCCCCCCCCCCCCCCCCCCCCCCCCCGCCGCGCGGCGGCCAAGCCCACCGCCGGGCCACGCTGGACCGGACCGTTCGTGCCAGCTCACGCACGCCAGTGGACCGACCGGTCGGACGCAACCACGCCCGGCCCCGCGCCGCGCACCCGTTCTCGACGATGTTTCTTAAAGCGCTTTGAGATATCGGCGGCCGATTTTCCCCTCGGCCCGCCGGGCCATGCTCGCCCGTCGGGGGTGATTGGCGTACCGGGCAGAGTGATCAGCGAATAGGCATTGGCTGGCGAACCGGCGAACGGTGGCGCACCCTGCGGGTATGGTTACCGCCGCCCGAACCAGCCGCGCCAGCGGCGCCAGCAGCCCAGCCGCCAGAGGCCGGCCGGCCGCCAGCACCGCCGACGGGCGGCCCGTCGCGGGCCAGGCTCCCGCCCTGCGCCAGGCACCCGGCACCGCCTGGGCGGACGTGTTCGCGCGCGCCAGCGACACGGCGCCGGAGGCGTTCGGCGACGGCCGCCTGCTCAACCTGTGGGGCGGCCGCTGGCGAGTGTCGGGCGTGCCGCTGGCGCACAGCGTCTCGCCCGTCGACGGCTCCCCCATCGCCGGCCCGCCGATGATCCAGCTCGACGAGGCCCGCGAGGCGATCGGCGCGTCGTGCGAGGAGCACCGGCGCTGGCGGGACGTGCCCCTGGCCGAGCGGCGCGCCAGGGTCACCGCCGCCGTCGACGCGCTCGACGCGCACCGCGACACGCTCGCCCTGCTGCTGGTCTGGGAGATCGGCAAGCCGTGGCGGCTGGCGAGGACCGACGTCGACCGAGCCATCGACGGTGTCCGCTGGTATCTCGACGAGATCGATCCGATGCTCGCCGGCCGCGCGCCGCTGCCCGGGCCAGTCAGCAACATCGCCAGCTGGAACTACCCGATGAGCGTGCTCATGCACGCGATGCTGGTACAGGTGCTCGCCGGCAACGCGGCGATCGCCAAGACCCCGACCGACGGGGGCGCCGCCTGCCTCACGCTGGCCTGCGCCCTCGCCCGCCGCGAGGGGCTGCCGCTGTCGCTCGTCTCCGGTCCCGGTTCGCGGCTGTCGAGCGCCCTGGTGCGGGCGCCGGAGATCGGGGCACTCGCATTCGTCGGGGGCCGCTCGGCCGGCGGCCAGGTCGCCGCCGCCCTCTGCGACACCGGCAAACGGCACTGCCTGGAGCAGGAGGGCCTCAACGCCTGGGGTATCTGGGAGTTCTCCCAGTGGGACCTGCTCGCCGGCCACCTGCGCAAGGGCTTCGAGTACGCCAAGCAGCGGTGCACCGCCTACCCGCGCTACGTCGTCCAGCGGCAGCTGTTCGACGAGTTCCTGAAGATGTACCTGCCGGTGGTGGAGTCCGTCCGGTTCGGCCACCCGCTGGCGGTCACCGCCGACGACGAGCCGCTGGCGGACCTCGACTTCGGGCCACTGATCAACGCGGTCAAGGCCGCGGAGCTCGCCGGGCGGGTCGAGGAGGCCATCGCCAAGGGCGGCGTCCCGCTCTTCCGCGGGAGCCTCGCCGACGGCCGGTTCCTGCCCGGCCAGGACACCTCCGCCTACGCGGCGCCGACGGCGGTCCTGTCCCCGCCGACCTCGTGCGCGCTGCACCACGCCGAGCCGTTCGGCCCGGTGGACACGATCGTGGTGGTCGACTCGGAGGCGGAGCTGCTGGCCGCGATGAACGCTTCGAACGGCGCGCTCGTCGCCTCGCTCGCCTGCGACGACGAGGACAATGCTCACCGGATGTCCGCCGAGCTCGCCGCATTCAAGATCGGCATCAACCGTCCGCGCTCGCGCGGGGACCGGGCGGAGCCGTTCGGCGGCCGCGGCGCCTCCTGGAAGGGCGCCTTCGTCGGCGGCGAGCACCTCGTCCACGCCGTCACCGTCGCCCCGGACCCCGGCGAGCGCCTCTACGGCAACTTCCCGTCGTACTCGCTGTATCCGGAGACATAGCCTGCGGCGCAGGCACTTCGCCGGTCAGCCCGCGACGCTGGACCGTCCCTGGACCGTCGCAGCGCCGGGAAAGGCCCCCGAGGACCGCGTCCACGGCCTTCCGGGTGTCGTCCTCGGAGTCCGGCCAGAGGTGACCGTACGTGTCCAAGGTCTCGGGCGCGGACTTGTGACCCAGCCTCGCCTGGACCACCTTGACGTTCGTGCCGGAGGCGATCAGCAGGTGGTGTTGCTACTGGTGCGGGGATCGGTCCCACGAAGATCGCCGCGGTGATGTGCACGCGCGAAGACCGGACCGCGATATGTCGCGGGCTGGCGGATGAACATCCGGGGGCACCGACGAGCGGGCTCTACACTCGCCGTTCACAACAAATTCTCTCCGTGGGCCGGAATCGCCGATGTGTGACGATCGCCCGGTCCCTCGCCGACGCATGGCGATGCCCAATCGTGCCACTTAGCGTAACGGCGCATGGCGCCCTCCGACGTGACGCTCGCGATCTTGGCTGACGGACCCTTCCGCGGCGGCACCTTCGTGGTGCGCTCCGGCCAGACCCTCACCTTCGGCACCTCGTGGCTCAATTCACGCCCTGTGGTCTATCGGCCCACCGGCAGGGTCATCGAGACCCCGGAAGGTGAGGCGGTAGTCCTACGCTGCGAGACAGCCCCAAGGCTGTCACGCACAGTGATCGACGAATCGCGAACGATCGGATCATCCGAGTAGGTCGGTTCCTACCGGCTCGTAACAATCGGTCCACCACGGCGCCGCACCCGAGGGCGGTCACGGTTTGTGGCCGCTATATCTCACGCCCGGCTGGTCCGCGCGGTCCGAGGTGGGGCGGGCGCTGCTCGACGTACCTGGGGCCAGGGCTGCGCGAAGATCGCCGAGGGTGGCGGTCGGTCACTCTAGGTGGCTAGGAATTGGAGTGCCCGGTTGCGGTCTGCGGCGATGTGTTCGAGTGCTTCCTTGACTTTTTTGACGCCGTGGAGCCGAAGGAGGCCGAGAGCGAGATTGCGGAGGATGGCGAGGTTTCGTGGGCCGTTGCCGAGGTGAGCGCGGCAGGCGTCCTCTTGCCAGGCGGTGTCGCGGATGTAATGCACGCGGTTCTCTATTCCCCAGTGCAGGCGAACGTGGGTGTGGATTGCGGCTGGGGCGGCGCGGCCCCCGCGCAGGTTGGTGATGATGAAGGCGTACTCCCTGGTGAGACGGTTACCTTCGAGGTCGAATTCGTCACGGCGGATGACGGCGATCGTCCGAGCAAACGGGAAGCGGATGTCCTCGGCGGTGGTCGTCCAGGTGGTCCACCGCTTGATGCGCCCGTGTGAGCGTTCCTCTTCGTCGTGGCCCGGTGTTTGCTGGAGAAGAGGCAGGCAGCGCTCGAAGACCTGCCGGTAGAGGGTGGGCTGGTTCCTTTTGACGGTTAGGACGTAGTCGATACCGCGTTTGTGGAGCAGGATGGCGGTCCTGAACTGGGTGTGGGCGGCATCGGCGGTGGCGATGGTTCGTCCGCGCTTGTGTTTGAGGATCTTCACCAGGTTCTCGACCTGGGTGGTCTCGTTCGTGTCGTCGGGGACCTGGGTCTGGGCGACGACGACACCTTCTCCGTGGATCATGGCGGCGAACAGCTTGACCTGCTTGTTCCCGGTGGTCCAGGCGCCGCGCAGGACCTTGCCGTCCAGCGAGATCACCAGGTCTCCGTCGTGGTCACGTGTCGCGCATTCGTGCAGCCAGACGCCGACGAGGAGGTCCAGCAGGTCCGCGTCGACATTCGTGAGGACCTCCCGGATAGTGGACTCGCCCGGCGCCACGTATGCCGCGCGGAAGTAGTCGTAGGGTGCACCGATCTGTGCGAGCAGACGTTGTGGAAGGTCGCCTGACCGTCTGCCGATCTGGCGGTAGTTCGCGGCGCCAGCCAGTGTGGCGACGACCGCGACAGCGAGTACGAAATGGAGGTCGTACATCTTTCCGCGGGCCGCACGGAAATCTTTCACCTGACGCAGCATCTCGAGAAGTCGACTGGCTTTGTTCTCGCCGGCCTGGTCATGGCCGCTCGACAGAGCGGCGCCGGTCTGGCATGATGGCATGCGGTGGCCTTCTGGTCAGGGGTTCTGTTTGGTGGAACTTTCATTATCCCGAACAGGAGGCCACTTCTGTAACAACGACAGGCCAGGTTTCAGATAATTCGGCGGCCAAGGCTCGCCAATCGCGGTCCAGCAGATTTCCCGGGTCGGCACACGGCATGCCCGGCTCGATCTACTGAGGCGAATCTCGATCGAAGTGCGCGGGGATAGGACTGACGCGCGCTATCCCGTCTACCGCATCCGGATGCTTCCGCGAGGCAGCTACGTGACGTAGCCAATCATAACTCTGGGCGACCTTCGCGCAGCCCTG
>NZ_JASNFO010000023.1:0-55330 GCF_032027725.1 Pseudofrankia coriaricola
CTGCGGGCTCGTGACTTGCGGGTTCGCGGCAGCCATTGATCGTCTTACTGACTACCAACGGTCTTGGAGATAGGCGCGCCGATTAGCTGGAAGACCTTTCTCTGGGTTTCGGTGGCGTTCGTGAGTAGCTGAAGGCTGCCGCCGCCGCTGATGCGGATCTCGTCGCGGGTCAGGGTGGCCAGGTGCGCGAGGAGGCCCTGGAAGCTGTAAAGAGGCGTTCCGTCGGGCTGTTCCTTGCGTGTGGATTTCCGGTTGGCGGCCTCGGAACGGAGAGCGGGCGCGACCGGGTCGGTGCGGCCTGGCGGCTCCTCGTCCGTGAAGGTGAGGGGGGCGAGCCGTTTCCTCAGGTGCCAGGTGATGTAGGCAGCGAGGGAGCAGATCAAGAGATGTGCGCGGACCCGGTTTTCCAGGTAGTGGTAGATCGGTCGCACCTGAAGGTCGGTCGTCTTGATCGTACGGAAGACTCGTTCGACCTGGGAGAGGTTCTTGTACGCGGTGACGATCTCGTCTCCGCGCATTCCGCTCGCGTGTTTCTCCTCGGCGCGGACGACGTAGATGCCGTCGAGCGCCGCCTCGGCGGCGATGCTCTCCTCCCGCCGGGCGATGGTGACATCGGCGTCCGTGATCGTGATCTCGAGGTGCTTCGCCATCTTCCGCCTGTGGACAATCTTCCCGATCTTCATGCCGATGTCCGCGGCGCCGACGATCCGGCCTTCCGTGACGGCGGCGACGACTGGGGCGAGCGCCTTTTCGGTGGCATCGAGCAGTTCGTCACGCTTGCGGGCACGCTCGGCTGCCAGGAAAGGGTTCCGGCAGGCGATCAGCCGCTCTCCGGGAAATTTCGGGTGGCGGATCTCGGCGAGGTTGGTCTCGTCGAACAGGGTCGGCTGCAGCGGGCCGTCCACGGCCGCGAGCTGGGCGATCTGGGGCGCGCGCAGGGCGGTGATCCATCCCAGGTCGTCGGACTCGCGGAGCGCCCTGATACGCGCCGACGTGATCATCCCTCGATCGCCGACCATGATCACACTCTTCAGGTGGAACGTTTTCTGGACGGCGTGCACGGCTTCGATGAACGCGGACGGGTCGCCGGTGTTACCGGGGAAGACGCGTATCGCGACAGGCCGGCCGTCGGCGTCCGTGAGGACTCCGTACTCGATCTGCTCGAGCCCGCGACGGCCGTCACGGGAATAGCCATGGGACGCCAGCGGGCAGCAGTGCCCTTCCATCCAGGACGACGACAGGTCGAAAAGAACCTGGCCGCCGTCGACGAGATGCCGGCCCACGAGTTGCCTTTCGATGTCGTCCTGCCGGTGTAGCAGCCAGTCCATGGCGGCATAGATCTCGTCGGTCGACGCCGTGTCTATCCCCAGGTCCGCGCCGAGCGTGTTGTCGGACCACCAGGATCTGGTGGCGAGCTTCGAACCGGGCTGGATAATCCGGGCGACAATCAGCGCTAGGGCGATATCCCGCTGTCGCCCAGCCGGCCCCAGCAGTGCCGGCAGGCCGAGCTGCCGGGCGACCGTCATGACCGCGGCGACATTGCCGTGCTGAAGAGACCGAGCGATCTCGACATCTTTCTCGACATCGACCAGCGTCCGGCCCGCGAGCGCTTTCCTGAGCACGTCGATGGCCGCCGGCGGAAGGTGCGAGACGTTCGCAATGGTCTCGTTCTTGACCTTTCCGTCTTCCCGGAAGGTACGCCGCACCAGATGCGACACGTACTCCCGCGGCTCGCCGGCCGCGTTCGTCTGCCGACTGACAATCCGGTCCACGTGCATAGCACCCGTTTGCCTCGCCACGAGTCGATGATCCCATCCAGCAAGATCCCGATCAAGCAACCTACTGACTACACTTCGGACAACACAGGCCAAAGTGCCAGGCTGTGCGCGTAGCGATCTTCGAGCACTCGCAAGTTCGGGCTAAACGCCGCGCCAGGGCAGCCCGCCGGGTCAATGGAGCTGTGCGGGCCGCCACGCGAGATGTTCACGCCGACGTTCGCCGCCGCGCGGGCCGTCGGCTGGAGCGCGAACATCCTCGAACAGGCGATGGACGGCAAGATAATCCGCCCCGCGGCGCGCTACGTGGGGCCGCCACCACCGCGGCCCGTGCCCGCCGGCTGACGCTTGTGGGCCGGTGCTGAGGTGGAAGCCGGCGTGGACGCCGATGGTCGCCGGGTTCTCGTGCCCGGGTCGCCCACGTCGGCGGGCGGCATGGCGCCAGGTATCTGGTCCATGGGGCAGGGTGAGCCGTAGAGGGAGCCGCTGCCGAGCTGGCAGCCGGCGGCGGCCAGTTCACGTGCCTGGGCCGGGTTGTCGAGGCTGGTGGCGATCACGGTGAGGTCGAGCCGGGCCGCGGCGGCGAGGACGGCGTCGCGGACCAGGTCGGCCCGCTCGTGACCGACCCGCTCACGGCCAGACGCGTCGCCGACGCGGGTGAGACAGCGGTCGAGCCTGATGATCTGGACGGGCAGGACGTGCCAGGCGGCGAGCGTGCTCGTGTCACCGCCGACTCCGTCGAGAGCCAGCCGGACGCCGCGGGCGGCGAGGTGCCGCAGGACGGGGGCCGCGCCGGCCGGGTCCGGGAAGCCGCAGGTGCCGGTGAGCGTCAGGATGATCGCCCGCGGGGGCAGGTCGAGGTCGACGAGAAGGTCCGCGATGCCGGCGACGGATGTCTGTTCCAGGTCGCGGTTCATCGGGATGGTGACGAAGGTCGGCGCCCAGTAACGTCGCGGTCCCCGCGCCGCCAGGTCCTGGCAGGCCTGTCGCAGGACGAGGTCGAGCAGGGGCATGGTCAGCCCGGCCTCGTCCGCGAGCCGGTGCACCTGCTCGGACACGAGCTCCCCCGTCCGCGGGCGGCTCCAGCACGGCGTGGCCTCGAGGGCGGCCGTCCGCCAGGTACGGAGATCGACCACCGGCCGGTAGCGGACATCGAGGACGCTGTCGGGATCGTCGCCGCGCAGCGCCTGGTCCAGGTGGGCGCGGATCTGCGGGGCCGATTCGGGCGTGGACAGGTCCGGGTGGTAGACGACCAGACCACCCTTGCCCTGGCGCTTCGCCGCGTACATGGCCAGGTCCGCGTCCCGAAGCAGGGAGTCGGCCACCGGATGACGAGCCGGGTCGGCCAGGACGAGGCCGAGGCTGGCACCGACCGGCCGGGAACGGCCCGCCAGCAGGCAGGGAGCCCGGATCGTCGCGGCCAGCCGGCGGCACACCGTCTCCGGGTCGTCGTGGCCGCCCTCGAGGAGCAGGGCGAACTCGTCACCGCCAAGTCGGGCGACCGTGTCGCTGGACCGGACAGTGTCGCGAAGCCGTCCAGCGGTGATCCGGAGCAGTTCGTCGCCGACGGCGTGGCCGAGTGTGTCGTTGACCCGTTTGAAGTCGTCCAGATCGCAGAACACGAGCGCGAACGGCCGGCCGTCCCGGAACGCGAGCGCGTGCGCCAGCTCGTCGGCGAACAGCGCCCGGTTGGCCAGCCCGGTGAGAGGATCGTGGAAAGCCTGGTGGTGCAGCTCCTGCCGGCTCGCCCGAACCGACACCAGCAGCCGGGTGTTCTCGCCCAGCATCATCATCTGCCGGACCAGGACCACCAACAACAGGCCGAGCAGGCCAAATGTCTCGACATGGCCGACGGCGCCGCCGGCGATCAGCTGGCTGACCGAGAGCCCGCCGACCACGCCGAGCGCCAGATAGGGCAACGCGGCCTGCACCCACAGGGTCCGCGGACCCCGGCGCCGGGTGGGCGCCGCGGAACTCGGCATCGGGACCAGGCAGGCCAGGAGGATCGACAACCAGCCCGCGACAGCGAGGACCTCCAGGATCGGCGAGATGCCGCGGACACGCTCGACGATCGCGATCAGATAGACCGCCGTATACGACAGCATCGCGCTCAGACCGGCGCCCAGCAGCGCGAGCGCGAGCCCCGACCGAGGCCGCCGGAACGTCGCCAGGAGCAGGATGCCAGCCACCAGGATCAAGAAACTCGCGGCCGACCCGACGGCGGACAGCAACCAAACGGTATCGACGTGTCGCGCCCGGACCATTGGCTCCAACAAGATCGACCACACGAGCAGGACGACGGAGCCGACGACCACCACGCAGTCCAGCGTGGTGATCGCATACCAGCGATGTCCGGCTCGGCCGGCGCCGACGCGACGATCCGCGGCGTCGAGCGGGTCGGTGGGAAAGGTCAGCACACCCGCCAAGGCCAGCGCGACGATCAGCAGGAAAGCCTGAGCCGACCCGGACATGCGCGTCGCGAGCGCCGATCCGTGCCCAAAGGCCCAGCCGACGTGCCAGACCAGCGCGACGGCCAACGGGACCATCGCCAGTTCGATGAGCAGCCGCCAGCGCCGGTCAGGCCCGCGGGCACGCCGCGCGGTCCACGCCAGGCAGACCACCGTCGCCAGGCTTACGGCGGCGGTCGCACAGCTGCCGACCGCCGCTCCTGGACGCGACGGAAGAACTATCGTGCATACAGCCACGACAACCAGGTAGGCCAAACCCACCGACGCCACGTAGCGTGGCGCCGAGCGACTGCCGGTCGTCATGGCGTGCTTCGCCTGCACATGTAGCACCCCCCAGCCGACCGCGTCAGAGTGCTCACGTTCCGATACAGCCGGCTCACGCGGAGTCTGCCCATGCGGAGTCCGCTGAAATCGGCTCAACCGCGTGACCAGCGCGGACGCCCAGCCGGCGGGGTTCCGGCCGGCCGCCCGGCCGGCGCGCCGTCAGTCCCCTCGGCGGCGCGCGATGTCCACCGGCTCCTTCCCGGCGACCAGCCACCCGCCGACCGCGGCCGCCAAAGGCACCCCGATCAGGAACAGCAGCGGGTAGATCGTCGGTATGCGGCCGAACACCGCGAGGTCGTGCCGGTACACCGCCAGCAGGCCGAGCCCGGCGCCGGCCGTTCCCAGCAGCACCCCGAGCAGGGCGAGGCCGCCGGCCGTCGCCGCCGTCAGGGTGCGCCGGATCCCGGCGGTCGCGCCGGTGGCCGTCAGGGTCCGCAGGTCGGCGGCGCCCTCGCCCCGGATGAGGCCGACAGCCATCGCCAGCACGGTGAGCGCGACGAGCAGCCCGCCGGCCGTGGAACCGGCCCGGACCGTCCCGACAGCCCCCTGCCCGTCCCGGGCCTCGATGGTCAGCCCGGCCTCGGCGGCGATGCGACGGGCCGCGGCGAGCTGGTCCGCTGCGAAAGGCTGGGCGGACTCGACCAGCCAGCCGGCGCGCACGGGCGTGAGTCCCCACCGGCGCACCGCGCCGGCGGTGAGCAGCGTGTCCGGGAGCGAGGTGTAGCCGCTGCCACGGATCCGCGTGATGGACGGATCTGTCTGGGTGCGGTCGGCCGCCTTGAACAGGACCAGGTGGCCGGCGCGGCTGGTGACCACCTCGGTGGACGCCGGGATCCTTGCCGGGTCGGCGCCGAGCAGCCGCAGCAGCTCCGGCGTGGCGACATAGACCACCACTGCCTCGGAGACGTTCTCGCTCCTCGGGATGCCGAACTCCTGGGCGTGCCGGACGGGCTCGCCGCTCGCCACCCCGGCCTCGGCCGGCGCGGCGGGGTCGTACGCCATGTCCAGCGGGAGGACGGTCGGGCCTGGCAGCCCGGTCGTCATCCGGCCGACCGCCGTCGACAGGTCCCGCAGTTGTTGCTCGGTCCGGATGGGGATGAGCGAGGGCGGGTCACCGGGCCGGGCGATACGGACGATCAGCTGACGGTCACTCAGGTTGCCGGTCGTCGGGGTCGCCTGGATGTCCGTCGCCACGATGACGATGGCCACGGGGACGCCGAGCGCCAGGCTGATCGCGGCCAGGGCCGCCCCGGCGCGCGCCTGGTGGCGTGCCAGGTCGCGCAGGGCCAGCCGGACCGCGATAGGGGCGCGGGCGCCGAGCCACCCGAGCAGCCTGATCGCGAACGGCGCCGCGAACGGAATCGCCAGCGCCGTGGCCAGCGTGCCCCCGACCGTCAGCGCCGGGCTGTCCTTCTCCCCCGCGGCGAGGCAGCCGAGCCCCACGGCGAGGAGGACCGCGGCGAGCGCCGCCGGTCGCCGGGTGGACCGCGGCGCGGGCGGGCGGCCCGCGAGCGCGAGCGTGACCGGGAGCCGGGACACCGTCCGGGCCGGCCACCACGCCGCCGCGGCCGACATCGCCACCGCCAGCACCGCGACGGCACCGACCAGGAACCACGGGATGTTGAGCCGGTCCACCCGGTGTCCTGTGGCCGACGTCAGCCAGCCCGTCGCCAGCGGCCAGAGAGCGAGCCCGGCGACGGTGCCGGCGACCGCTCCGACCAGGCCGATCAGCAGACCGGTGGCGATCATCACCAGTCGGATGTGCCGGGCCGTCGCGCCGACGGCGGCGAGCATGCCGAGCTGGCGCAGCCGGCGGTGGGCAAGGGCGCCGAACCCGGCGGCGGCAACGAACGCGACCAGGAGCAGCAGGATCGTCGCCCCGGCGAGGATCAGCGTGACGATCACGAGACGCTGGTTGTCGGGCCCCTGGCCGAGGCGCTGCGTCGACGTCGAGAGGCGCTGGTCGTCGGTGTGGCGCACATCGGCCCCGACGAACACCGACGCCGTGCTCGGCGGCGGGCCGGTCGAGGGTGCCACCAGAACGAAGGCGTCCTTCAGGTCGCTGGGGTTCTCGACGATGCCGACGATCGTCCGCGGGTGCCCGTCCAGCCCGACGCTGCCACCGAGCCGCAGGTCGAGCAGTTCGGCCATCCCCGCGGTGATGGCCGCCTCGCCGGGCCCGGACGGGTAGCGGCCACGGACGAGGCCGAGGAGCTGAGCGGTATACGTGCCGCGCGGCACCTGCGCGCGGTAGTCGACCGGGAGCGCGAGTCCCGGAGCGGTCCGTGCGGTGTGACCGACGACGTCGACCACCCCGAACCGGGCACGCAGGGTGGCGATGTCCGCGGCGACCGCCTGGGGATTGTTCCGCGCGCTCAGGACGTACACGCTGTCGGCCGTGCCCAGGACCGGGTCGGACGACGGCGGGGCGTTGTAGAGGGCGGTGCCTCCGAACACGGCGACGGACACCGTGAGCAGGAGCAGGAGCGTCACCAGCACCTGGGAGCGCCACTCGCGGCGCAGCATCCGCCACGCCCACCGCACCATCGCCCGCCGGGCCGGGAACCCTCCTCCGGCCGGGCCACGCCTGGCCGGGCCGTCCGGTGCTGGACCGGGGCCGGGAGCAGGGGCCGGGGCGGGCGGGCGCGGTGGCGCCTGCACGCTCATCGGGGTGCGTCCGCGGTGAGCAGCGACTCCGGGCCGGCCGCCGGCCCGGACTCGTCCACCATCACGCCGTCGCGGACGAACACGACCCGGTCGGCCCACGCGGCGAGCTGGGCGTCGTGGGTGGCCAGCACCGCGGCCACTCCCGCCTTGCACGCCCTGCGCAGCAGCCGCATGACGGCCTCGCCGGTCTGGGTGTCCAGCGCGCCGCTGGGCTCGTCCGCCAGCAGCAGCCGGCGCTCGCCGACGAGCGCGCGGGCGATCGCGACCCGCTGGCGCTGCCCGCCCGACAGCTCGTCGGGGAAGCTGCCGGCCCGGTCGGCGAGATCCAGGTCGGTCAGGACCCGCCGCGCGGCCGCGGACGCCTTCCTGGCCCGCACCCCGTCCAGCTCCAGCGGCAGCGCGATGTTCTCCGTGGCGGTGAGCCCGGGGAGCAGGTTGTAGTCCTGGAAGACGTAGCCGATGTGGCGGCGTCGCATCCGGGCCCGGTCGCCCGCCGGCATGCCGGCAATCGAGGTGCCCTCGACCAGGACCTCGCCGCTGGTCGGCTGCTCCAGGCTTCCCGCGATGGTGAGCAGGGTGGACTTGCCGGAACCGCTCGGCCCCATCACGGCGACCATCTCGCCGGCCCGGACGGTCAGGTCGATGTCGGTCAGCGCGTGCACCTCGGTCGCGCCCGAGCCGTACACCTTCGTCACGCCGCGCAGCTCGAGGATGGTGGTCGTCATCGGGCCGCCCTCGCGCCCGTGCCGCGCCGCGCCGGCGCGGCCGACGCGGCGGTGTGGTTCGCGGCCGTCGAAGGGACGGCCGGGGGAACGGCCACCGGTGTGTGGTGGCGCAGGCGCGCGTCCGCGGAGTCCAGCCACCGGACGAAGGCCTCCAGCCGGAAGATCTCGGCGTCCGCGACGAGGAGCAGGCCGAGGTCGTCCTCGGCGGCGTCCTGCTTCAACCGGGTGAACCGGCTCATCGTCTCGACCAGGTGGCGCCGGTGCGCCTGGATGATCTGGGCGACGTCGACGCCGGGCAGCCGCGCCGCCACTAGGATCTTGATGACCAGCTCGTCGCGGGGCGGAGCCTCGGCGGCGGGCGGTGTCCGCAGCCAGGCGGCCAGCTCCTCGCCGCCCTCCGGCGTGATCCGGTAGGCCTTCTGCGGCCCCGGCTCCTCGCCGTCGTCGGACGCGACCAGGCCGTCCCGATCGAGGCGTGCCACGGTCGTATAGACCTGGCCGACGTTGAGCGGCCAGATCTCACCGGTGCGCGCCTCGAACTCCTGGCGCAGCTGGAGCCCGTACTTCGGCCCCTCGCTCAGCAGGGCCAGCAGGGCATGTCGCACGCTCATGGGCACCATCCCTTCGGGGTATACCCGGTATCATACCCGGTATATGGCGACCGTCCGCAACCCCCGACCAGTGCCGTGACCGATGAGCGCGGGGCGGCGGCCAGGCATCGAGATCGCCGCACCCGCCCGCGCACCAGCCCGCGCACCAGCCAGCCAGCTGGCATCGGATGGCCGACACCGAGGGCGTGGCCCGGTCGGCGTCCGGCGCGTCGCGGAACTGCCCACGAAACTGGGGCCGACAAGGCTGGCCGCGGAAAACGAGGGCGGAACGCGAGGGCCGAAAAATGCTGGTAAGTAATGCCCAGGTATTGAGTTACGATGATATTCGGCCATATAAGTACGACACGAAGAACAAGGGATTCCCCGTATATCGGGGTCTGGAACGGCGCCTGGCCGGGCTCACGTGCGACGACCAGCCGGACGACGTGGTCCGCCATGTTCTGGCGGTCTGTTCCGGGTACGCGTACGGGGAGGTCGAGTCCACCCAGCGCGACCCCGACGAGCTGCGGGGCATCAACGCGCTGTCCGCCATGCTGGTGCGGATGGGCCTGCCCCGCAACAGGTGCCGCATCATCACCGAGCGAAACGACGCCATGCTCATCCGCTCGACGGTCTTCGTCGTGCAGAGCGAGAAAAGGGACGTCGTCATCCTCGTGTACCGCGGCACCGACCCGTCGAGCCTGATGAACTGGCTCACCGACATGGAGATCCACTCGCGCGAGCCCAGCCTGGTCGATCTCGGTGGTCACCGCGCCTACCCCGTGCACGGCGGCTTCTACCGGAACCTGCGGTCGACCAGGTCCGAGGTCCTGCGGACACTTCAGTTCGCGATGGCGAGGCGGCCCCTGGAAGACGCAGGCAAGGCTTCACCCCGGCCGGCGCGGCTCCCCGCCCGCGAAAGGCCGGCGCTCTACGTCACGGGCCACAGCCTCGGCGGGGCCATGGCCGCGATCATGGGCCTGATGCTCATGACCGACCCCGCGTACCAGGACGAGCTCGGCACGGCGCTGCGGGCCGTCTACACCTTCGGCCAGCCCATGATCGGCCCGGCCGGGATCGACGAGGGCTACGAAGCCGTGCCGCCCCAGTACCGGGCGCCGGTGCTCCGCTACATCTACCGGCAGGATCCGGTACCCCGGGTGCCGGCCGCCGATCTCGGCCCCTTCGCCCATTTCGGCGCCGAGTACCGCTACAACGGCAAGTGGACGGAAAGCGCCCGGCCAATCCGCCCGATGGCCAGCATTCTTGGCCTCGGCGGGGCCTTCCTCGCGTTCCCCATGGAACAGATCCCCATTTTCAACGGGCTGCTGCCCTATACGATCTCCGATCACTTCCCGCAGAACTACATCGAAGCCTGCGCCAACCATCGCAGCGAGTATGGCGACGACCGGATGGAAAACATCTCCGATCTTTCTCGAGGACACCTTCCGACAGTTGTCCCGCTGCCGTCGATGAGGCACCTGCCGCTGTCGAGGGCCTGGCCGCTCGCCGCCCGTCTCCCGATCCCCGTCCTCGGTTCCCTGCGGCTCCTGCGGGACCTCACCCGACGATGACGAGCCCGCAAGCCCCATCCGTCACGCCGAGGCCGAGGCCGGGGCGGCAGCTGCCGACGCGTCTGCCGCCCCGGCCGCGGCCGGATGCTCATCCGCCGACGAGGGGGGTCAGGGGCCGGCGATGTCGAACAGGTTGCCCTCCGGGTCGGCCAGGGTCGTCCAGCCGTCGTGGTCGGCGACCCGCTTCGCGCCGAGGCCGACCGCCCGGTCGACCTCGACGGCCGGGTCGGTGGCCGCCAGGTCGACGTGCAGCACGTTCTTACCGGGGTTCTTGTCCGGGACGAGCGCGAAGGATAGCGGGGGCGTGCTCGTGACGGTCGCCCAGTCGGCGGTGGCGCCGTCGGCGATCGGCGCGCCGAGCAGGTCGGACCAGAACCGCGCGAGCGCGAGCGTGTCGGTGCTGTCGACGACCACGCTGGCCATGGCGAGAGACATCGGAGGTTCCTTTCGGTTGGGTCGGTCAGATCGGTGGGTCGGTCAGGCGGGCGCCTCGGCCTTGTTCCAGAGGGGCGCGACCAGGCGAAGCCGTTCTCAGGCGGTGGCCCGGACGGGCCAGTAGACGTCGGTACGAGCGACGGAAGGGTCGTCGCCGTCCGGCCCGACGCGGTAGACCTCGCGGATCGCGTCCGGGAGGCCGGCCGCGTGGCGGACGACATGGCTGCCGAGCGCGCCGTACGTGCGGTCGAAGTCGTCGAACCCGCCGAGGTGCTCGGCGACAGCGAACCGTCCGCCGGCCAGTTCGATGCTCTCGACGCCCGCGGCGACATCCCGCGCGCGAGGCGCCGCACCGCGCGGGACCGGCACGAACGCGACGACCTCGCCGCGCTCGTCCTCGAAGTACTCGTGGGCCCAGGTCGCCCCATGTGGCCCGGCCGCGCGCGCGTCGACGTGGGCGAGCGCGGAGTCCAGCAGCAGCCGCGCGTCCGCGTACCAGCCACCAGCGTCGAGGGCCGCCACGGTCGCACGCACGGCGAAGACCGGCTGGACCGGCACGTCCAGGAACGTCACAGCCAGCGGCGCGGACGGCGCGGACGAGAGCAGCTCGCGCAGCGAGGCGACGACGCCCCGTGTTCTGGCGAGCTCCGCCTCCATCCGCTCCAGGTGGGACCGGATGGTCGCGTCGCGCGCAACGTCGTCGGGCGCCCGCAGAACCGCGCGCACCTCCGGCACCGGCATGTCCAGATCCCGCAGCCGGCGGATCAGATGCGCCCGCGGGACCTGGTCCAGCGAGTAGCGCCGGTAGCCGGTCGACGGGTCGATCGCGGCTGGCTCCAGCAGGCCGACGTCGTGATAATGCCGCAGCGTCTTGACGCTCAGGTAGGTGAGCCGGGAGAACTCACCGATCGACACGACGGGGTCCGGTTCGAACATGGGTCGAGCTTCGACCCTCCGGCAACGGGAGAGTCAACACCACCCGGGCGGACGGCAGGGAACGCCGGTGTTCGCCGACCTCTCCGGGCTGCCGCCCCTGCTGGTGCAGGTGGGGGCACATGAGATCCTGCTCGACGACGCGGTGCGCCTCGCCGGTCAGGCCGGCGCCCACGACGTCGACGTCACGCTGGAGATCTGGCCGGGCGTACCGCACGTGTTCCAGAACTTCGCGGGGGCGCTGGAGGAGGCCGACGAGGCACTCGACCGGGCCGGCCAGTTCCTGTCACGGTGCCTCGCGGCATCACCAGCGTCCTGACGATCACCAGCGTCCCGACGCCGCGGCCCGGCTGCCGCCGAGGGCATCGCCCGGCATCGAGGACAGCCGCGGCTACGGCTTGCGGCCGATTCCGCCAGCCATGAGACGCTGCCCCACTGTCAGCGGGGGGCTCACCGGCTCGTCCGGCCGCCATTCGGGCAGGTAGACGACGCCTGGATCCAGCAGTTCCAGCCCGCTGAAGTACCCAGCTATTTCATCCAGGGTGCGGAACCGCCCGGTGCCGAGATCCCGGAGCATGGCGTCCTCAAGCGCCACGGCGTCCGGGCTCGACGCGCAGAAATGGGTCAGGAAGAGATAGCTGCCCGACGGAATGGCGTCCAGGTAGGCGGCCACGATCCCGTTGGGGTCCTCGTCGTCGCCAAGATGGTGGATGACGCCGATGAGGAGCACACCCACCGGCTGGGACAGGTCGATGTGCTTGGAAATCTCGGGGCGGGCGAGAACGTCGGCCGGATCGCGCAGGTCGGCGGTGACCACGCTCGTGTTGTCGTTCTCGGCCAGCAGAGCACGCCCGTGCGCGAGCACGATCGGGTCGTTGTCGACGTACACGACCTGGGCGCCCGGTGTCTGGCGCTGGGCCACCTGATGCGTGTTCTCGACGGTCGGCAGGCCCGAGCCGAGGTCGATGAACTGGCGGATCCCGGCTTCCCTGGTCAGGAAGGTGACGCCCCGGCGGAGGACCGCCCGGTTGTACCGGCCGACGTCACCGATCTCCGGCACGATCCGCAGCGCCTCGTCGGCGATGGCCCGGTCGACCTCGAAGTTGTCCTTGCCGCCGAGGACGGCGTCATACACCCGGGCGATGCTCGGCCTGGTCACGTCGATCTCGGCTGGCTCCGCCTGCGTAGCGGCGGCCCCGGGCTCCTGCTGCTGGTTGGACATCCACGTCCCTCCTCGTCGAGTCCCGGCCGCCGAGCGACCCACAGTGTGATCAAGCACCCATGGTCAATGGATCAGCACAATTCCTACACCATCGGCATTTCGCCCTGACACGGACCCACCCCGTTGAGCGACCATCGGAGCCAGGGACGCCCTCGCATCCCGGGTATGCCGCCGGGTCATGGTTACTACCAGTAATCGAGCGCCCGAGGCCCTCAGCCTCCCGCCGCAAGGCCTCCGATCGGTGCTGGACACCACCCGAACCCGCGACGGCGGCAGGTCTCGCGGCACCCGCTTCCGTAGCGGCGAGGTGCTCTGTCGACATCAGTGTTTCCGGCAACATGGAAACGCGCGGGCACCGGATCCGTGGACAGAATCGGGCTGATGGCGGTGTTGAGCGTCGCGGGCACAACGAGTGCCGATATTCATGGGTCCGCCCGGATGAGTAGGCGGCACGAGCATGGGTAACGCCGCGAATCCGGTCCTGCTCACCGCGACGCGGTCGGGGACCGTCGAGTCCTGGCATCGGGGCTCGCTGGTCCTCCTCGACGCCGGCGGCGCGGTCGAGGTCTCCTTCGGCATGCCAGACCGCCCCATCTTCGCCCGCTCGTGTCTCAAGCCTCTGCAGGCGGCCGCCATGGTCGACGTCGGATTTCCGGGACGGCGCGAACAGTTGGCCCTCGCCGCCGCCAGCCATGACGGCGAGCCCGTGCACCGTCAGACGGTCCGAGCGATCCTGGCGTCCGCGGGCCTCGACGAGGAGGCGCTGCGCTGCCCGCCGGCATGGCCCGGCAGTGAGGAGGCACGCCTCCAGTGGATCAGGGAGCGCGGCGAGCCGGCGCGGATCTGCCACAACTGCTCGGGCAAGCACGCGGCGATGCTCGCGACGTGTCGCGCGGCCGGATGGGACACGAGCACCTACCGGCTGCCGACGCATCCCCTGCAGGTTCTCATCCGAGAGGCGGTCGCGCGGTACGCCGGTCAGCCGGTCGCCGCGACCGCGGTCGACGGATGTGGCGCGCCCGCGCACGCGATCAGTCTCATCGGGCTGGCAAGCTCCTTCGCTGGCCTGAGTCGGGCCGTGGACGGATCCGCCGCGCTCGTGTCCTCGGCGATGAAGGAACACCCCACACACATCGGGGGAACTCGCCGGCCCATCACGCACCTCGTCGCCGACGTGCCGGGTCTGCTCGCCAAGGACGGTGCTGAGGCAGTAATCGCCGCTTCGCTGCCTGACGGTCGGTCGTTCGCCGCCAAGCTCGACGACGGCGCGGCACGCGGGCTGGGGCCACTGCTCAGCGCCGCGCTGAGTTACTGGCGTAGCCAAGGCCAGGCCGTCGCGCGATGGCGCGCGGTCCCGGTCACCGGCGGCGGCGAACAGGTCGGCGAGCTCGGCTGGTCGGCGGACCTCCGCGCCGCGGTCGATGCACCCATCTCCCGTCGGTAGACCACAGACCGTTGGTGAACAGGGTTGGCCTCGGCCGGCCCCGCGAGACGACAGAAGAACGCGCGCCACGGGACGGGTTGGTGTCAGCGCGTGATCTGGTGGAGTTGTGGACGACAGAACCCCGGACATCCCACCAGATCATGGGGAGACCCGTGACCTGGCGGAATCTTCGGCGCCTACGCGACGGTCATCGGGTTCGCCCTCGAGGTTTTTCATTTGGCCAGCAGCAAGAAACGCCAGCAGTGCATCCACTGTCGTTGGACCGGCCCAGTCAGGCGCCGGCGACGTTGTTCACGAGGCGGTCGAGCTGCCGCTCGAGGTCGACGATCTCCTGGTCGGCGAAGCCGTCGCGGAGACGGCGGTCGAAGTCGACGACGATCTTGCGTAGCCGCAGAAATGCCTCCTCCCCCGCCGCGGTGAGCTCGACATTCTGAATCCGCCGATTCGCCGGGTCGCGCCGCCGGACGATCAGGCCCTGACCCTCGATGGCATTGAGGTGGTGGGTGAGCGTCGCCTCCCGGATGCCCACGGCCCGGGCCAGCTCGCGCTGGTTGGCCAGGGCGCCGCCCGTCTTGAGGTTGAGCAGCACCAGCCAGACTGGCATGGACCCGCCGCCAGCCGCCAGCGCCTCGTCGAACGCGCGGCTGACCACCCGTGCCGTCCGTGCCAGGTGGAGGCCGATCGGAGAGCGGGTGGGAGGCACGCGGACAGCATACTCATACTTCGATGCCTAATGCTTTGACATCGAAACATTCGATGTCTACGGTTGTCGTCATGAGCACACACCCCGCCGACACGTCCCGCCGCTACCTGAAGCCGCCGTGGTTCGCCCGCGTCGTGGGCAACCGGATGGCGGCCCGTTTCCGCCCCGACGTCGTCTGGCAGCTTTCGGTGGTCGGCCGGCAGAGCGGCCGCACGCGACGGGTCCCCGTCGCCGTCCTGCACCACGACGGCGAGCGCTACCTCATCGCCGCCCGCGGTCAGACCGACTGGTCGCTGAACCTGGCTGCCACTGGTCACGGCCGGCTCGACCACGAGGGCCGAACCGAGGACATCGAGGTCACCGACGTCCCCGTGTCGGCCCGGCCGCCACTGATCGACGCCTACCTCGCGAGCTACGGCCGGATGCCCACCGTTGGCGCTTCGTTCCGTGCCCTGCCCGATCCGGCGGACCACCCGACCTTCCGTATCACCCGCTCCACACCCCGAGCCTGACCGCGGGGAAGCCAAGGCCGGTCCAGCCGCACCACCGCGTCACCGCGCTACGAGCTTGACCGGCGGATCTGTACCCATGTCACACATGGTGCAGTCTTCCGGTCGGTCCAGGTCGGGCCGTAGGTTTGATCCCATGGCGCACCGCCGGTCACGGTATGTCGCCTACC
Organism: Pseudofrankia coriaricola; assembly: GCF_032027725.1. Classification (NCBI taxonomy): domain Bacteria; kingdom Bacillati; phylum Actinomycetota; class Actinomycetes; order Frankiales; family Frankiaceae; genus Pseudofrankia; species Pseudofrankia coriaricola. The sequence continues at coordinate 15,540 of NZ_JASNFO010000023.1, forward strand.
TGCGTCGGTCGATCGACCAGACCGGGGAGGCCCTAGGCGTCGAGGCCCAGCGGGAACTGATCTTACTGTGGGCGGCGACCCACGGCGTGACGATCGCGGAGTGGTATTGCGACAACGGGATCACGGCGAGCCGTGACGATGTGGTCCGCCCGGACTATGAGCGGATGATCGCCGACATCCGCGACAGCGCGGACGTGCCGATGGTGCTGGTGGTGGAAGCGTCCCGGTTGAACCGGGAGGAGACCGCCGTGGCCGCGTTCTCGAAGTTGATGCGGCAGGCGGGCGGGTCGGTGGTGGCGATCGACGTGTCGGGCGGGTCCACCGCCTACGACCTGTCGACCACGGCGGGGCGGGTGGCCTACCGCGACAAGGCCACCGACGCCGTCAACGAGTCCGAGCAGATCAGTGACCGGATGTACCGGTGGCACGCCCGCAAGCGCGGCGCGCACGAGTGGTCGGGCGGGGGGCCGCCGTATGGGTGGCGCCGGACGGTGGACCTGTCCCCGAACGGCCGCAAGATCGTGGTCACGTGGGTGGTCGACGACGACCGGGCCAGGATCGTGCGCGAGATCGCGCGCCGCCTGGCCGCTGGCGAGGCCACCGGGAAGATCTGCGCCGATCTCAACAGCCGTGGGATTCCCGGCCCCGGTAAGACGCATCACGACCATGCGCCGTCGCTGTGGTCGATGACGTCGGTTCGGATGATGTTGCGGAATCCGCGGCTGGCTGGCTGGTACGCCGAGCAGGGCCCGGATGGGGCGAGGGACCTTCGGTGCTCACCGTCTCGGCGGCCACCTGCCCCGCCAGGTCCGCGCCGCCGGCCGCGTCGTCGTGGTCGTCGAAGGGCAGCGCGATCTCCCCGGTCAACGGCCCCGACCCGCGCCGCCGCGTCACGGCCCCGCCCCCGACGAGTCCGCCACCGCAGCCGGATCACGACCCCGACCGACATAGCGCCACTGCCCGACGACCACCGTGTCCGGGTCCCCGTCCGGACGGCCGAACTCATCGAGCACGACCGGGCCGCCGTCGCCGTCCAGGCCCAGGGGGCGGCCGGACAGGGCCGCCGCCAGCAGCCGGGACCAGCGCCGCCGCACCCCGCGCAACTCCCGAAACGTCGTGCTGTACCGGCGCGATTTCGTCAGCCAGTGGCCTGCAAAGCCATAGGCGTGGGACCAGCGGATAAGCCCGACCGTCCGCCCCGGGACACGGCCCGCCGCCACATCGAGCGCTTCCGCGAAGGCTCGGTCGTTGCCGAGGCGCCAGCAGGTCTGCTCCATCGCCGTCATGCGCTCCGCCGTCGTTATCTTGAGCTTTCTTTGGGCCCGTCAGCCCGCCACGCCACGGGGGCCCCGCCTCGCTTCGCTCGGCACCCCCGGACGTGTCGGGCTGCCACCCGCCCGCGCGCGTCGGAGCGGCGGCCCGTCGCCAAGGCGAAATGAGCCGCCACGCTGGCCGTACGGCGTTGCGTGCTTCGGCGGGGCGCGCGGTCGGGTTCTCTGGCCGGCAGCGGCGAGAGCTCGTCGCCGAGTTCCTCTTCGAACGGCTCGCCGAGCAAGCCGCCTGTTCGCGCTGCTCTGCCTGCGCGAACCAGTGGCCCGCCTGGGTACTGGGCGCTGTCGGCTCGGTCTCGCCGGCGCGCGCCGGGTCGGCTTAGCTGCGGCTCGGGTAGCCCTTGCCCTCGACACTGATCGTGGCCCGCCGTCCCCGGACGTGGACGAACGCCGGGCCGCCTCCGAAGCGGAGACGAGCAGCCTCGGATGGGATGCTGCCATCGACCTCGTCACAACGCTGGACCGGTCTTGTCTCGATCTGTAAGATAATCTCCCTCTTAGTATCTGGGAGTTGCTTCGGATGTATCAGCTGATGACGACTGTCAGCATCCTGATCGACGACATTCACGCTGGCGTCGAGACATTGCGCCGCGCGATCGGCATCCCCGAGCCGCGCCCGAGGTCGTATCGCAGCGGCCCTGGCATCGACGCTGTGTTCTGCCGCGTCCACCCGAAGTACGCCGTTGCCCCGACCTTCCTGGAATTGGTAGCGCCCGGCACCATTGAGGGTCTTCCGGGCGGCGCCCCCGTCTTTCCCGCCCGCGAGGTCTCAGAACACCAAGGCGACCGGGCAATCAAGTGGCACGCCACCGAACTCGCCATGACCGACGAGCAGATGGCCGAACTCGCCGACCATCTTGAGGGCATCGGCGTCGCCGTCGGGTACCACCCACCCGACGCCCGCGACCGGTTCTACCTTGGCGGCCACCCCGCCTCGCGGACCTACGATCCAACCGCGGACGCCGGCCTGTTCATAGAGGCAACCAAGAGCGGCCACCTCGGCCTCCCCGACGACACCTTCCAGGCGCCGGCCGACATCCCACCGGGCGTCCAGCCCGAAACCATGGTGCGGATGGTGGCTCGGGAGTACCTGGTGAAGAACCTGGACACGACCCTCGCCGCGCTCGATCGCAACCTACGCTGGACACCCAGCTCAGTCGCCAATGAGGACGGTCACCGTCGCGCCGTAATGCCGTTCAGTACTCCGCGCAGCACCCGCCTCGAACTCGTCGAACCGACCGGACCGGGCCGGGTCGGCGACGCCTACGAGCAGCTCGGCCCCGGTGCCTGGACCATCCGCATCGCTGTGGTCGACGTCGACGCGAAGGCCAAGGACCTCAACGAACGCGGCACGCCCCACACCCTCGACCACGGGGTCCTGCGCCCCGACCCGGCATCCACCTTGCAGGTGCCCTTCGAGTTCATCACCGCCTGACACGCCTCGCCGAAACGGAAGGAGTGTCCGACCGCCCCATTCGGCGCGTTCCACTACGGCCGACCCGTCGATGGCCTCTACGAATGGAGCAACGTACTCGTCGCGTTGCCGCTCGCCATCGCCGCTGCAGCTACTCCAGCGGGCGAGGCTCCGCTGATATTCAGCGACACTCCGGTGAGTACTACTACGGCGGGCACGACACGGGCGGGGGCGTCCATCCCTCCGCCCCCGCCCAAACTTCCGCCCCCGGCGACGCGGCTCACCCGGCACACGGACCCTGACGTCACGGGTTGACGGCCTGGCCCCCGTCGTCCGAGACCGCACCGCGGACTCCGTCAGCACCAACGCGACCGGCCACGGCCAGCGGGAGTGCCGTCGCGTCGCGCGGCGGGTGGCAGTGGGTTGCCCATTCCCCGGCTGTGCCGATGATCTAACGGCCTGGTGACGGCATCAAGGGCGGGCTACGCCCGTCGGCTTCGCCGACCACCCTTCGGGCGACCCTTGACACCGCCACCATGCCGCTACGTGCGGCACCTGCGGGGGATGGGGGAGGAAAAATGGGAGGGCCGAAGACAACGCCCCCAGACATTTACACGGGCGACGCCGGAAATACGCGGGCCGCTATTAGCGCGTGAAGAAAGAAACACCGCGCGGCCAGGTAACCCTATGTCGCACGGCACGGAAAGCGTCGCCAGAGAACGGGGGAAATGTTTCATGTGAAACCAGGAGAGCGCATGCATGCCGATATTCGCCCGGCCGGTAAATGCTCGCTTCTTGGCCGCTCGAATTCGCCGAATTGGCCGCGCCGCGCGGTCTGGTGAAGTATTATGAGAGGTGAAAGATAAATCAATAAAGCGGCCCGGGAAGGTGCTGGTAACACCAATCCCGGGCCTTGATCCCAATCCTTTCACAGAAGGAGCGGAACCCAATGGCGAGTATGTCAGATGGGGTACGGGCAGTGTGCTTCGCCCGTCGCGGCGTCGGAGCGGCTTCGCTGACGGACCAGCGGCAGGCGTTCGAGAACGAGTGCGCGGCGCGCGGCTGGACAGCGGGCCCAGTGGTCTGCCAGCTCGGCCGAGGCGGTGGCGACGGCCGGGCATGGGCCGCAGTGCGCCGGCTGGTCAGGGCACGCCGGGCGGACGTGGTCGTCGTCGACACGTTGGAGACGATCGGCGCGACCGAGCGGGACATCGCCCGGGAACTGGTGTTGCTGCGGCATGCCGGCGTACGGCTGCTGATCACCGAGTTCGGCCGGGACACCGCCGACGTCGCGTCGTTCGGCCCCCTGGTCGCCGAATTCGGCACAAGCGTCGCCCTGGCCGGGACGGGGGTCGCGGCATGAGTGGCTGGCCGCTGGCCCGCGTCGTGGCCCTGCCAGGCAACGGCTACGGCCTGGAGATCCTCGCGGGAGCGACCCCAGCCGAGATCGCCACCGTAGTAGCGGGACTACCCCCGGCGGCGTTCGTCGATCACACGTCCCTGGACGGCGGGACAACGCTACTGTTCCGCCGATTTCCGCGCGGCGTGCCAGACCCCTCCGCACCGGACACCGGGCACGACGGCGACCCGGACGCGGCGACCGTGGCCGACGGCTGGATACCCGACGTGACCGGCATGCCCGACCGGGGCCTGACCCCGTTCCAGGTCGCGGTAGGAACACTGCTGACCGCCACCGACGACCCGGCAACCGGCGCCCGGATCTTCGGCCTGATACAACGCGAAGACCCCGCCGCCGTCGTCGCGCTAGCCAGCGTCGTGCGCCCCCGAGGCTGCAACTGCCAACCCCAGTAGACCGATCATCACACCAGGTCAGTTGTCCTACATGAAAGATGGGTACTCGAATCCGAACCGGCAGGGGCTCGGAGTTCGGATCCGGATACAGTCCCGGCGACCTTCGATATCCGGACCGGGCGGACGTTGCCGCGGACGGCATGTGGACCGCGTCGGTCCCGGTCCCGGTCCGGGACTGATGGTGGGCCGTCGCGTAGGGTCGCAGCGCGGCACCGGCGCTCGACACCGCGGGGCATGACATCGCGCGGCAGGGCAGGGCCGGCCGGGCACGGTCAGCACGCGCGGTCAGGTCGACAGTCGACAAAGGAGTCTGATGATCTTCATCACCGTCAAGTTCCGCGTCCGACCCGAGGACGCGGAACAGTGGCCGGCCATTGTCGAGGAATTCACCCGGGCGACCCGGAATGAACCAGGCTGCCTGTGGTTCGACTGGTCGCGCAGCATCGAGGACCCCGCGGAATACGTTCTCGTCGAGGCATTCCGGGACGACGACGCGGGCGCCGCGCACGTCCAGTCCGCGCACTTCCGGGCCGCGCAGCAGACACTGCCCCAGCACCTTGCCGAAACCCCGCGCATCCTCAACGTGACCGTTCCACAGGATAACTGGTCCCTGCTCGGCGAGATGGCCGTTCCCGCGCGGGACTGACCGCCCGACGCGTGCCCGGACCTGGCGGACCGCCCACGCCACCCTCCACCTTGGCAAAAGCCAGGAGCTGGCGCCGTCCACGGCAACGTTCGCCCAGTCCGCGGCTCGAAGCTCGTGGCGGGGCGGCGGGGCCAACTGTGGCCGAGGCGGCGCTAGTAGTGCTTTGTTAGGTGACTCCGAGGATCTGTAGGGATCGTTGCTGTGAGGGGTCGTAGGGGCGGTGGCAGGTGCGGCAGGCGCCGGTCCAGACGTTGAGCAGGCTCTGGAGCATGCGGAGGACTCCGTAGAGGGTCAGGCCGGCGCAGGGACTTTTGGGTTGCGGCGTAGCTGGGTGCACAGGGCCTGGGCGATCGAGACGAGGGTGACGTGGCGGTGCCAGCCGTGGAAGGAGCGGCCCTCGTAGTGGTCCAGGCCCAGGCCGTCCTTGAGCTCGCGGTAGTCGTGTTCGATCCGCCATCGGATCTTCGCGAGCCGTACCAGCTGGCGCAGGGGGATGTCGGCGGGCAGGGTGGACAGCCAGTAGTCGGTGGGTTCGGCCTGGCCGACCGGCCATTCGGTCAGCAGCCAGCATTCCGGCAGGCTGCGGTCGTCGGCCCGGGTGACCGACCGGCCGGCGGGGCGGACCCGCAGCGCCAGGAACCGCGACCGCATCGCCGCGGTCGGGTTGTCGGGGGTCCGGTGGCTGCCGTGCCGCCAGGTCACGGTGCGCAGCGCGGCCCGCCCGGCGGCCAGGGCCAGGGCCTTCAACGTGGACGGCGGGTCCGGGTAGGCCGGGATGGGTCGGCGTCCGTTCCCGGAGTAGGGCGGGGTGACCGGTGCGGCCGGGGCGGGGTGGGCGGTGGCGGTGGGGGTCACGCCGAGCACGTAGACCAGCTGCCGGTCGGTCAGCCCCTGGCGGAACTCGGCGGCGTCGCCGTAGCCGGCGTCGGCGACGACCGGCCGGGGCGGCACGTCCCAGCCGGCGAGCTCGTCGAGCATGTCGAGGGCCAGGCGCCACTTCTGTCGGTGCCGGGCGTCGGCGGGGATCCCGGCCCGTGCCCGGCGGGTACGGACCGCCGCGGCCTGGGCCGGCTCGACGCAGGCCCGGTCGTCCCAGCCGGCGGGCAGGAACAGCCGCCAGTCCAGCGCCGCCGACGCCCAGTCCGTCACCGCATGCACGGACACCCCGACCTGGCAGTTACCGACCTTGCCCAACGTGCCGGAGTACATCCGGGCCACCCCCGGCGAGGCGGTCCCGTCCTTGGGGAAGCCGGTGTCGTCGACGACCAGCGCCTCCGGGTCCACGAACCCGACCGCCCAACCGGCCAGCCGGCGGCGGACCTCGTCGTAGTCCCAGGTCGAGTCCCGCAGGAACTGCTGCAGCCCCTGGTGGCCGACCCCGAGCCGCCCGGCCATGGGCTGAAGGCTCTTGCGTCTGCCGTCCAGCAGCAGCCCCCGCAGGTACAGCTCACCCTTGGCCCGCTGGTCCGACCGCGGCAGGTCCGCCAGCATCCGGGCGGCGAACTCCTCCATGACTGGGCGGACTTGTTCCATCTCCTCCGGTGTCATCACCACCAGCATGCCAAACGATCAAGAGACCTGACAAAGCCCTACTAGGAGCCCGCCACCCCACTGAACGCGTTTGGGTCGCGTTGTCGATCTCCCACCCAGCTTGTTGGGTTCAGGCGAATACAGTGCCTGCCTGCCCACTTCCTGGGCAGTTTGTGCGATGGGGGATCGCTCATGGCAAATCGTCCTGTTCCGCCACCATGGCCACCTTTCGGCCCAAATCCACCTCAACCACCTCGCCCGCGGGATCGGGTCGGACAGTTAGCCGGCTGGGCGCGTCGGCACCGCGTTCTCGCGGGTCTCTCCGCAGCGGGGCTCTTCCTCTTCTTTCTTGTCGTGGCGAGTTGCACCGCGGGTCTCGCCACCGGCGCCGGTTCGTCGACATCGGGCGTGTCCGCCGACAGCCCGTCGCCGAGCATCGCGCCAGCGCTCGCGGCCGTCTCAAGCTCGTCGCCGACGACGGCCACAGCCTCGGCGACCTCGATCGCCTCGATCCCGGCGACCAGCCAGGCCCCGCCACCGAGCGGCCAGCCGACCATGATTCGGCAGACACCGCAACCGGCCGCGCCGGTGCCGGCAGCGGCGACGACGACGCAGGCGCCCAGGCCGGCCGCCCCCCCGCCCGCCCCGGCGCCGACCCCGGCCCCCCCCCCCCCCGCGCCCGCCCCTCCGGCGACCACCCAGCAACCGGCACAGAGCGATTTCGTCCACCCCGGCGCGTTCTGCGCCCCAGCGGGCGCCACCGGCATCACCGACAAGGGCACGCCGATGGTGTGCGGCACCACGGCCAACAGCCCGGACCGCGCCCGCTGGCACGCCGCCTGACGACCGCGGAGCGTCCCTGACGACCGCGGAAACGTCGCCCAGCCACGTCCGCCCGTCCGGGAAATGGCGCGGGGGCATGGCCAGAGCGAACCGGCACTAGGTCGATGACCCGCCGGCTCGGTACTAGTCAGGCACCCCGCGCCGCGCGGCTGCGGAACAGCCGTGGCGGTCAACCCATGCAGGGACGGGCTGACCGCCGCCGCCGGAGCCGGCATCGGAGCAGACAGCCTCCGACGAGCGGCCGTCACGAGATGTGCGCCATCCGGCACGGTTCCCGCGTCGTATCCGGTAAAGAATCGGTAGCGTTTGACGTCGGGCACAGCGTTTGTTCAGGTACGGCTAAGGTATGGCCCGCACTGTCGCGGTATGGCGCGTTGGTCCGGCCCTCGGGCGGTATTGGGGCCGCGCAGCACCCTCGGCGTGCTGGCCGCCTGCGGTGTCCTCGTCGTCGCGCTGGTCGTCGCCGTCGTGGCGCTCGCGCTGCGGCCCGGCGACCGCTCGGAGGCGCTCCCCAGCCCGGCCGTATCGGCGAGCCCCACCGCGGGCAAGACTCCCAGCGTCGCGGACATCTACCAGCGGATCGGGCCGTCGGTAGTCGTCGTGCGGATGGCCGACGGGTCGCTCGGCTCGGGCGTGATCGCCGCCGATGACGGCATGGTCCTCACCGCGAACCACGTCATCGCCGACGGCGGCGCCATCAGCCTTGTCTTCGCCGATGGCACCACCTCCGCCGCTACGGTGGCGTCGGCGGACCCGAAGACCGACATCGCGACGCTCACCCCGGCGACCCTGCCGCAGACCGTGGTGCCGGCGACGCTCGGCGGCCGAGTCGAGGTCGGCGGGGAGGTCGTCGCGGTCGGCAACCCGTTGGGGCTGACCTACAGCGTCTCGTCCGGCGTCATCTCGGGTGTGGGCCGCACCGCCCCGACGGACAGCGGCACGTTCACCGGCCTCATCCAGTTCGACGCCTCGGTGAATCCGGGCAGCTCCGGCGGCCCGCTCCTCGACGCGAACGGCCTGGTCGTCGGAATCGTCGTCTCCATCGCCGACCCGGGCCATGACGACGCGTTCGCCGGCATCGGCTTCGCCGTGCCCATCGGCAGCGCGCTCGGCGGCGGCAACGGGCCTGGCGATGGCCGCGGACCCCAGATCTGACATCACGGAAGGTATCGAAAAGATAACGATGTCGAACCAAGGCGAGGCCGAGCGACGATACCTGACCCTGATGGGGCCCAAGGGCGGCGGCGCCCAGCAGCCGGCCAGCGGGAACGCCACGACCGCGGCGAGCGCCACGGCGGCGAGCGGCACAAGCGCCACAGCGAGCAGCGCGACCGCCGCGCCTCCCGCCGCCAGCCCGCTCGAGCAGGTGCTGTTCGAGGTCAAACGCACGATCGTCGGGCAGGACGTGCTACTGGAGCGGATGGCTGTCGGCCTGCTCTCCGGCGGCCACCTGCTCGTCGAGGGCGTGCCCGGGCTGGCCAAGACGCTGGCCGTGAAGTCCCTGGCCGGGGCGATCGGCGGGCAGTTCCAACGCATCCAGTTCACGCCGGACCTCCTGCCCGCCGACCTGGTGGGCACCCGGGTCTACCGGCAGCACACCGGCGAGTTCGAGACCTCGCTCGGCCCGGTCTTCACCAACCTGCTGCTGGCCGACGAGATCAACCGGGCCCCGGCGAAGGTGCAGAGCGCGCTGCTGGAGGTGATGCAGGAGCGTCAGGTGACCATCGGGCGCGAGACCTTCCACGTCCCCGACCCGTTCCTGGTCATGGCGACCCAGAACCCGATCGAGTCCGAGGGCACCTATCCGCTGCCGGAGGCCCAGGTCGACCGTTTCATGATGAAGGTCGTCGTGCGCTACCCGACGGCGGTGGAGGAGAACGCCATCGTCGACCGGGCCCTGCGGCCGCCCGAGGCGCCCCAGGCGATCCTCTCCCCCGAGGACCTGGTACGGATGCGGGCGCGCGTGCAGGACGTGTACGTCGACCCGGCCATCGTCGACTACGCGGTGCGGCTGGTCACGGCCACCCGCTCGCCGGGGACGGTGGGGCTCGGCCAGCTGGAGCGCTACGTCACCTACGGCGCCAGCCCGCGCGCGTCGATCGCGCTGGTGCTGGGCGCCAGGGCGCTGGCATACCTGCGGGGCAGGGACTACGTGGTGCCGCACGACCTGCGCGAGCTCGCCCCCGACGTGCTGCGCCACCGCGTCGTGCTGTCGTACGAGGCGCTGGCCGACGACGTCGATCCCGACACGGTCATCGCCGGCGTGCTGAAGGCCGTGCCGATGCCCGAGGTCCCGCTGCGGGACCGGTGAGCCGTGAGCCGCATCCCCCTGGCACCCGATGTCCCCCTGGCACCCGATGTCCTCGTGGCGCCCGATGTCCTCGTGGCACCCGATGTCCCCCGCTCACCCCGCATCCCTCCCGAGCCCTGCCGGCAAGGCCCCGCCGGGCCCGCGCCCGCCGCGGAGACGGCGCCATGACGAGCGCGCCCGACCGGCTGCTGCTGCGCCTGGAGTGGCGGGTGATCCGCCGCCTCGACGGGCGGGTGCTGGGCTCCTACCGGACGGCGTACCGCGGCGCGGGCCTCGACTTCGCCGGCCTGCGCGGCTACGTCGAGGAGGACGACGCCCGCCGCATCGACTGGAACGCGACCGCCCGGCTCGACGAGCCGCAGGTACGCCAGTTCACCGAGGACCGCGAGCTCACCCTGTGGCTCGTCCTCGACCGGTCGGCGTCGATGACGGTGGGCACCCCAGGTCGCGGGAAGCACGACGTGCTGGCCGACCTCGCGCTGACCCTGGCCAGGCTGTTCGGCCGGGGCGGCAACCGGGTCGGCGCGCTGCTGCACGACGGCGTCGCCACGCGGGTCGTGCCGCCGGGCACCGGGCGCGCCCACGTGCTGCGCATCGGCCACGAGCTGGACCGCACGGCCACCGCGCCTCCCACCGCGGGCCCCACCGACTTCGCCGCGATGCTGGCGACCGCCGCGTCGCTGGCCCGGCGCCGGTCGCTGATCATCGTCGTCTCCGACTTCATCGGCACCGGCGAGTGGGAGCGGCCGCTGCTGCGCCTCGCGCACCGGCACGACGTCGTGGCGCTGCGCGTCGTCGACGCGGCCGACGACGACCTGCCGGAGGCAGGGCTCGTCCTCGTCGAGGACGCGGAGACCGGCGAGCAGGTGCTCGTCGACTCCAGCGACCCGCTGTTCCGGGCCCGATTCCGCGACGCCGTGGCGGAGCGCGAGGCCGAGATGGCCGGCCGCATGCGCCGGGCGGGGGTCCCGCTGCACCGGATCGACACCGACCGTGACCTGATCTCATCCCTGGTCGCGGTCGTCGCCAGCACCCAGTGGAGGCGTGCGTGAGCCTCGCCGTTCCCTGGCTGCTCGTCCTCGGCGTGCTCGTCGTGGTGGCGCTCGCCGTCGCCACCGTGAAGGCGTCCCGCCGGCGGCGGGCGGCGCTCGCGGCGGCGGGAGTGGCCGCCGCCGCGGGACGGCGCGCTCCCCAGCTCGGCCTCTGGCTGAGCCTCGCGGGCATCGCGGTGCTCTCGGTCGCGGCGGCGGGGCCGGCGGCGTCCGTCCCGGTCTCCCGCGCCGCGGGAACGGTGATCGTCGCCATGGACGTGTCGAACAGCATGTCCGCGACCGACGTCGAGCCCACCCGGCTGGACGCGGCGAAGAAGGCCGCGACCGCGTTCGTCGACGCCCAGCCCGGCAGCGTCAACGTCGGTATCGTCGCCTTCCAGAACGGCGGGATCACCACTCACCTCCCCGGCGCCGACCACGCGGAGGCCGAGGCCGCGATCGACCGCCTGAGCGTCACCGGCGGCACGTCGCTCGCCGACGCGCTCCTCACCTCGCTCTCGGCGATCACGGGCAGGACCGTCCGGCTGGGGCCGGACGGCACCGTGCCCGACCTCGGCTACTGGAGCTCGGCGACCATCGTGCTGTTCTCCGACGGTGAGGACGGGGGCAACGCCGACGCCACCGAGGCGGCCGCCGATGCCGCCCAGGCCGCCGGCGTGCACGTCGAGACGGTCGGCGTCGGCACCGCGGCCGGCGGGGTCGTCACCGTCGACGGCTACCGGCTGCACACCGCGCTGGACGAGGACACGTTGAAGGCCATCGCCCAGACGACCGGCGGCTCCTACCACCCCGCGTCGGACACACCCGAGCTCGACGGCGTCGCGTCGACCATCGACCTGCGGCTGACCACCCACAACGAGGACCTTCCGCTGGCCGGGGCGTTCACCGCGTTCGCGGTCCTGCTGCTGGCCGCCGGCGGGGTCCTCACCGTCCTGCGCACGGGAAGGGTCGTCTGATGTCCCTCACCTGGCCATGGGCGCTGCTGACGCTGCTGGTCATACCGCTGCTGCCGGCCGTCGCCTGGTGGGCGCGGCGGCGGCGCCGGCGCGCCGCGGTGCGCGTCACGTCGGTCGCGCTGGTACGCGTCGCGCTGCCGGGCCGGACGCTGTGGCGGCGACGCGTCCCCGTCGCCCTGCTGCTCGTCGGGCTGGCCGCGCTCGGCCTCGGCGCGGCCCGCCCGCAGGCGACCGTGCCGGTCACGTCCAACTCGACGACGATCCTGCTGGCACTGGACGTCTCGGGCTCGATGTGCTCCACCGACGTGTCCCCGAACCGCCTCACCGCCGCTGAGAAGGCGGCCGCCGACTTCATCAGGGCGCAGCCGGGTGGCTCCCGCATCGGCCTGGTCACCTTCGCGGGCGTCGCGGGCCTGCTCGTCCCGCCGACCGACGACACCGACAAGCTGCTGGCGGCGCTGAAGGGCCTGACGACGTCGCGCGGCACCGCCATCGGCCAGGGAATCCTCACGTCCATCGACGCGATCGCCGACGTCGACCCGACGGTCGCGCCAACCGGGGTGAACCTCGACGGCGGCGACGCCGGGGCGGCGTACGCGGCCGACGTCATCGTCGTGCTCACCGACGGCGCGAACACCCAGGGCGTGGACCCGCAGACCGCGGCGAAGGAGGCCGCGGCGCGCCGCCTGCGGGTCTACACGATCGGTTTCGGCACGACGACGCCGGCGCCGCTGGTGTGCAGCAGCTCGCAGGTCGGTGACAGCCCGTTCGGTTTCGGCGGCGGTTTCGGGGGTGGTGGCGGCTTCGGCGGCGGGGGCGGGGGCGGCCGGTTCGGCGACCGCAACCCGCGGATCATCGACGAGGACGCGCTGCGGCAGGTCGCGGGCGCCACCGGCGGCACCTACTACCGGGCGCAGAACGCGGGCCAGCTTCAGGACGCGCTGTCCGCCCTCCCCCGCAACATCACCGTGACCCACCGACACAAGGACATCGCCGCCGTGTTCGCCGGCATCGGCGGCCTGCTCGTCGCCGTGGCCGTCGCGCTGTCCCTGTGGTGGAACCGGGTACGCCGCCCACCAGCCACCTGATGAACGAGGAACCCAGCGGGATTCCGGGTCGGTGCCCCAGGCATTGATGGCCCACAGCGAGGCCGCGGTGGCCGCTCCAGACCTCCTCGACGAGGCCTTTCCACCGCGCGGGTTACCGTGTCGCTCGTGACAGCGTCATGGTCGGGTTCGATGGCGCGCCTGGGCCGGTTCTGCGCGCGGCACGGGTGGTGGGTTCTCGCCGTCTGGATCGCGCTCCTCGTCGCCGCGACGCTCGGTCATCGCGCCACGGGCGGGGATTACTCGGACGACTTCCAGCTGCCCGCATCGTCGGCGCAGCAGGGTGCCGACCTGCTCAGGGCGCACGAGCCGAAGGCGGGCGGCCTGAGCGGGCAGCTCGTGTTCACCGCCCGGGGCACCACGCTGCGGCCGTACTCGTCCCAGCTCGCGACGGCGGCGGGCAACGTCGCGAGGCTGCCGCACGTCCTGTTCGTCGGCGACCCGCTGGCAGCGGCGACCACGTCGAAGGACGGCCGTACCGCCTACGCGACGGTGCGCTTCGACGTCAACCCCAAGACCCTCGGGCCGTCCTACGTCGCCTCCGTCGACCAGGCGGTCACCGGGGCGCGGGCGGCCGGTGTCAACGTCGACTACGGCGGTGTCCTGGGCCAGGCCGCACGGCCGAAGGCCAACGAGGCACTGTCGGAGGTCATCGGCGTCGGCGTCGCGATCGTGGTGCTGCTGGTCGGGTTCGGCAGCGTCTACGCGGCCGGGCTGCCGATCCTCACCGCGCTGGTCGGCGTCGGGACCGGCATCGGGGTGCTCGGCATCGTCGCGTCGACCACCACCTTCGCCTCCGTGGCACCCACGCTCGGCATCATGATCGGGCTGGGGGTCGGGATCGACTACGCCCTGTTCCTGGCCACCCGGCACCGCCAGCTCGTCATGGACGGAGTCGAGCCGGCCGAGGCCGCCGCCCGCGCCGTCTCCACCAGCGGCCAGTCCGTGCTCGTCGCGGCCGCCACGGTGGTCATCGCCATGCTCGGGCTGTTCGCCTCCGGCATCGGGTTCATCGGCAAGCTCGGCCTGGCGGCGGCGATCACCGTCGCCGTGTCCGCACTGGCGGCCACGACGCTGGTACCGGCGCTGCTGGGACTGGCCGGGCGGCGCATCGACCGGCTGCGGGTGCGCCGCCCGGTGGCCGAAGGCGGGGCGGACGGTGACCTGGGCGACACGGGCTGGCATCGGTACGCGGCCCGGGTGAGTCGCCACCCCTGGCGCTTCCTCGGCGCCGGGGTCGCCGTGCTCGCGATACTGGCGTTCCCGATGCTGTCGATGACGCTTGGCCACGTCGATGCCGGGGCCAACCCGACCTCCTACACGGATCGCCGCGCCTACGACGCCATCAGCAACGGGTTCGGACCAGGCGCGAACCGCCCGTTCACCGTCGTCGTCCAGCTCGCCGACGGCGCGTCGAGGCCCGCGCTGGCGTCCGGCCTCGACCGCGCGCTGGCCGGCACCCCGGGCGTCGCCGCTGCCACCCCGGCGAGGACCACCACGGACGGGTCGCTGCTCGTCGCCACCGTCGTACCCACCACGCGCCCGCAGGACGCGGCCACGGACCAGCTCCTCGCCCGGCTCAACGACCAGACGCTGCCCGATGTGCTCGCCGGGACTGGTAGTCATGGCTACATCACGGGAAACCTCGCCGCGAGCCTCGACTTTCGCGACCAGGTCTCGGCGCGGCTCCCGGTCATCATCGCCGTCGTCATCGCCGCCGCGTTCCTGCTGCTGCTCGCCAGTTTCCGCAGTCCCTTCCTCGCTCTCAAGGCCGCGGTGCTCAACCTGTTCTCGATCGGCGCCGCCTACGGCGTCGTCGTCGCCGTCTTCCAGTGGGGCTGGGGCGGCTCGCTGCTGGGCGTCGGCGAGAAGGTGCCGGTCGAGTCCTACGTGCCCATGATGATGTTCGCCATCGTGTTCGGGCTCTCCATGGACTACGAGGTCTTCCTGCTGTCCCGAGTCCGCGAGCGGTGGCTCGCCACCGGCGACAACGGCCGCAGCGTCGCCGACGGCCTCGCCGCGACCGCCCGCGTCATCACCTGCGCGGCCCTCATCATGACCAGCGTCTTTCTCGCGTTCCTGCTCTCCAGCAACGTCGTCATCAAGATGCTCGCCCTCGGTCTGGGCGTCAGCGTTCTGATCGACGCCTCCCTCATCCGGCTGCTCGTCGTCCCGGCGACCATGTTCCTGCTCGGCCACGCCAACTGGTGGCTACCGCGCTGGCTCGACCGTCTCCTCCCCAGACTTGAACCCGAGCCCGAACCTCAGCCAGCACCCGAGCCCGAACCTCAGCCAAGGGCCGAGCTCGGCGTCGGCGCCGGGCGAGCGGCAGGCTCCGTGCCCGCGGCGACGTGACTCGCCGGCTCTTTTTGCGGCAAATGCCGACCAATATGCCGGACCCGTTCCGGATAAATCCCGCCGGAACACCCGACCGGCGGACCGGTTCACCGTGAGGCGAAGCGGGAACATGTATTCGGGTGGCTGCATCATGTATTGAGCTGCCGGGAGAGCCTGCCCTCGGGCCGTGGCCGCCAGGCGGATACGGTGGTGACGATCGATGCGTATCGCGGCGACGGACAAAGGGGGCGGAGACCAGGCTGGGACCCGTGTCGATGAAACCAGCTCGCCATGACCGGCAGCCGGCAACGCCCGCACGGCCAGCAGCGGTCAGCCATCGGGCCTTCCGCCGAATGGTGATCGCCGCCGTCGTCTTCTTCGTGGCCGCCCTGATGGTCGACCTCACCGCGCCGAGGTCAATAGTGATCCTGGTCGAGCCCATCGAGGGGGTTGCCGCGACCGCGGTCGCGGCGGTGTGCTGTGGGGTCGAGGGCTGGCGGCACCAGGGAGTCGAACGGCGGTGGCGATGGCTGACCGGGGCGGCCGCGGTCGTGGCGACGGCCGGGGTGGTCACGTCCGTTTGGACGTCCCCCGCCGCCGGAACCAATCTGCCGACGCTGCACCCGCCCGATCTTGGCTATCTCGTCTGCTACGCGCTCGCGCTGGCGGGGCTGCTCACGATACCGACGGACCCGCTGGACCGCGGCCCCGACGACCACGTTCCGCTCGGATCGAACCCAGGCGATCGTCCTCCACATCCGCCGTTACCCAGCCGGCGATGGCTGGCGGTGACCGTGTTGGACAGCCTGCTCGTGGTCGGCGCGCTGGCGCTGCTCGCGTGGGAGCTGGTGCTGAAGGACGTGCTGCTGCAAGGTGAGTACAGCCCGGGCTCCGTCCTGACGATGTTGGGTCTTGCTCTGGGTGCGTTGACCCTGTCGGTAACGGTGTTCCTGCTCGGCACGTTCCGGCGGCCACGCCTCTGGCCCGCGTTCGGTCTGCTCGCGGCCGGCGTGGTCGTGCTCGCGATCGTGGCGGTCAGCTATGTCGCGGCCGATCTTCGCCGCTGGACGGTCGCGCCGCCGCCTTTCTCAACCGGGTTTCCCGCGGCAATGCTGCTGATCGGGCTGGCGGCGGTCGCCCCGGCGCGACCAGCGGCGCCGCCCGTGGCCGAGCCGGATGACCACCGGACAAACGATCGACCGGGCCTGCTGCAGATACTGCACCTGGCGTTGCCGTATGTGCCGCTGGGCGCGGTCGGTCTGCTCACCCTGGTGCGGCTGGTGACGTCGGCCCCGATTCCGCGCGCGGAGATGTTCGCGCTGCTCAGCCTGCTGGTACTGGCGTTGGCACGACAGATCGTGACGTTGTGGGACAACGCGAGGCTGCTGGCCCGCTACCGGGCCAGCCAGAATCAGCTGTTGTACCAGGCGTTTCACGACCCGCTCACCGGGCTGGCGAACCGGGCGCTGTTCAACGACCGGCTGCGGCACGCGGTCGACCGGCGAAACCGCGACCCCGACCCACAGCCGTTGATCCTGCTGTTCTGCGACCTGGACAACTTCAAGAACGTCAACGACGAACTCGGGCACGCGGCTGGCGACGAGCTGCTGCGGCTGATCGCGGCCCGGCTCCTGCGCGCGGTCCGGCGGGCGGACACCGTCGCCCGGCTCGGTGGTGACGAGTTCGCGATCCTGTTCGAGGGCGGCACCGAGGAGCCGTGGCAGCTCGGCCATCGGATCGCCGAGGCCGTCGCGGCTCCCTGCGAGCTCGCTGGAGCGTCGCGCTCGGTGCACGGAAGCGTCGGACTGGCAGTCGCTGAGCCTGGCACGACCACCGAGTCGGAGACGCTGCTGCACCAAGCGGATCTGGCCATGTACAAGGCGAAGCGAGATTACGGCACCGTGACTGTCCACCGTGCTGGGCTGTCTGGGCAAGGAACCCAGTCCGGGCCGCGCAGGCCGGGGGCCAAGGCGCCGCGGTGCCAGCCCGGACGGTGACATCGAGCGGTGCGCGCCGTGTGTGGAGTTCGCCGGTGTGACCAGTCTCCACGGACAGTAGGCGCCCGCCGGGTGGGCGGCGCTCCCGGCTGTCGTGAGGAGCGCCGCCCACGGCGCCGTCAGACGGTGGATCTCTCGGCCATCTCGGCGAGGGAGATGCCCTCGTGCTTGATCTCGAAGCGGCCCTTGTCGTAGGAGCGGGTCGCGATGTCGCGGCCGGCGACCTCGGCACGCAGCGCCCCGACGGTGGACTGCTCCTTCGAGCGGTGGGCGAACGGGTCGAACGAGTACCAGCGGCACGCGTTCTCATACGACATCTTGTTGATGTCCTCGTCCGGCACGCCGACCGCGGACTTCAGCAGCTCCTCGCCCGGCCACGGCCAGCTCGAGTCCGAGTGCGGGTAGTCGCACTCCCACGCGATGTTGTCAATACCGATCTTGTGGCGCAGCTCGACACCGACCGGGTCCTCGATGAAGCAGGTGAGGAAGTGCTCCCGGAAGACCTCGCTCGGCAGCTTGTCGCCGAAGTTCTGGCCGGTCCACAGGTGGTGCATGTCGTAGGTCCGGTCGATCCGCTCCAGGAAGTACGGGATCCACCCGGTCCCACCCTCCGACAGGGCGATCCTGATGTCCGGGAAGTCCTTGATGACCCGCGACCACAGCAGGTCGGCCGCGGCCTGGCAGATGTTCATCGGCTGCAGGGTGATCAGGACGTCCATCGGGGCGTCCGGCGCGGTCAGGGTGAGCTTCCCGGACGAGCCGAGGTGGATCGACATCACCGTGTCGGTGTCGACCAGCGCGTTCCACAGCGGGTCCCAGTGACCGTCATGGAAGCTGGGGTAGCCCAGCGCGGCCGGGTTCTCGGTGAACGTCAACGAGTGGCAGCCCTTGGCCGCGACCCGGCGGACCTCGGCCGCGGCCAGCTCCGGGTCCCACAGCACCGGCAGCGCCATCGGGATGAACCGGCCAGGATAGGCACCGCACCACTCGTCGATGTGCCAGTCGTTGTACGCCCGCACGACCGCCAGCGCGAGGTCCTTGTCGTCGGCGGCCGCGAACAGCCGGGCAGCGAAACCCGGGAACGACGGGAAGCACATCGAGCCCAGCACCCCGGCCGCGGACATGTCCTTGACGCGCTCGTGGATGTCGTAACAGCCCGGGCGCATCTCGTCGAACGCGGTCGGCTCGACGCCGTACTCCTCCTTCGGCCGGCCGGCCACCGCGTTCAGCCCGACGTTCGGGATGATCGAACCGTTGAACGTCCACACATCGGAGCCGTCCTCGCGGTGGAGGACCTTCGGCGCCGCGTCGGCGAACCTCGCCGGCAGGCGCCCCTGGAACATGTCCGGCGGTTCGACAAGATGGTCGTCGACGCTGATCAGGATGAGGTCTTCCGCGTTCATACCGAGCCTCCGCTCACAGACAGGAATGCCACAGCCACGAGCTCGTCCCGCCGCGGGCGTGACGGAACCGGTGGGTTGGTGGGTTTGACCGGAATGACCGGCCGGGCATCGAGCCCGCCGAACAGTTCGCGCAGCGGCTGCGGCGACGGCCGACTGTGGTCTACGGGTCGGCGAGAATCCTGCGCATCGCCGCGTGCGATTCGGGGGATCCGTCCAGCACGCGGTTGTAGCGCTCCGTGATTCGCCAACCGTCGGCGGTACGTGCCAGCTCCCAGTGGTTGATGGCGGCTCGCCAGAGGTACCAGCGGTCGTCCTCCTTGCGGATCACGAGGGAGTAGCCGACCGCGCCCGCCGTGTCGCCATGGAGGGTGATGTGCGGTGTGGCCGTCAGGTGAGCCACGCCCGTGGCGACCAGGTCTGTATGCACGTCGCTCTGGTACAGGGCGGCCAGTCCCCGCGGTGCCTCGACGCGGGTGCCGTCGCCGGTCACGCCGGTGAAGTCATAGCCGCCACCGGTGATCCACAGGTCGGCCGCTTCAGCCGCCGATCCGCTGTCGACCAGCGGGCCGTAGCGGTTGAGCAGGCGGAGGATGTCCAGCTGATCCTCCGCCGCACGCAGCCGGGCTTCCAGATCCTCGAGCCTCTGTCCCACGTCCCGGCGCGCTCGTCTCTTGGCGCGCCAGGTTCGACCTCGGTTCACCACCGCCGGGCAGCCCTCCTCGACGCTTCCTACGGCTCGATCACGACCCGGATGGCGCCCGATTTCTTGTCGCCCGCGACCCGGAACGCCTCATCGGCGTCCTCGAGAGGAAAGCGGTGGGTGATAAGCGCCCGGGTGATCTCGGGGTCGTCCGCGAGCATCGCCGCGGCGTCCTCCATCTCGCGTCCGGTGCCATGGCCGCAGTAGCCGAGGGAGGGGATGATCCGCCCCTCGCGGAAGAAGAGGGTGGGCCAGTCGACCTCGATCTTGTCCATGTAGACACCGACGACGACGACCGTGCCGCCGGGGGCGACGAGGTCGATCGCGCGTGCGAGGGCGGCCGGGTTCCCGGCCGCCTCGACCACCACGTCGTAGAGGCCGTCGGGGCCGGCCTTCGCGTCGAAGCGCTCCGCCGCCTCGATCTGGTGCGGGTAGCGCGCCTCGATGGCGACGTCCTCGGCTCCCTGCCGGTGGGCGCCCGCGACGGCGAGCAGGCCGAGCGCGCCGGCGCCGACGACCGCGACCCGGGTGTCCGGTCCGGCGCCGGCCAGCCGTAAGGCGTGCCAGGAGACCGACGCCGGTTCGACGATGGAGGCGTCGCGCACGTCGAGGCCCGCCGGCAGCGGGACCAGCCGGGCGGCAGGGGCGCGGAACTGCTCGGCCATGCCGCCGTCGATGCTGAAACCGAGTGCGCGCTCTCCGTGCGTCGGACAGCGGTTGTAGAGGCCACGCTGGCACTGGTCGCATTCCATGCAGCCGTAGAGGGCCTCGACGATGAAGGCGTTGCCGCCCTCGTCGACGCCGGCTAGCTCGTGGCCGAGGATGTAGCGGCAGCCGTAGGAGATGTACAGCAGGTCGGAGCTGCAGATGCTCGCCGATCGCATCTGAAGGAGCTCGCCGGTACCGGGCGGCTCGGGGAGATCGACGACCTGGACGCCGCCTTCCGCGGCACGTACGGCTTTCATGGCTGCTCCTTCGTGGTCTGCTGGGTGGCGGGGCTAGGTCGGGGCGTGGCGGTTCTGAACGGAACCCGGTGACATGACCGGCTGTGCGCGGACTGCGGACCGCGGAATCCGGGCGGTTCCCAGGCCCGGACCCCGGGGACTAACGACGGGGACCGGTCACCGGCTGAGCCGCGCGACCGCCGGCGTCGGCGTCGGCGGTACTGGTCTCGACCACGGGGGCGGCGTCCTCGACCGCCGGCCGCTCGGGGGGACCGGTCGGGACCTCGCTGATGCCGAGGTACGACTGGACCAGCAGGTCCGAGTCGACCTGGGCGGTCCGCCGTTCCCAGGCGACCCGCCCGACGGCCATGAAGGCGATGCTGTCGGCGAACGCGACCACGTCATGCGCCTTCTCCTCGACCAGCAGGATCGCGGTGCCGGCCGCGCGCAGTTCCCGCAGCGCCGCATAGACCTCGGCGACGACGAGCGGCGCCAGGCCGAGTGACGGCTCGTCGACGATCAGCAGGGCCGGCGGCTTCACCAGGGCCGGCGCCAGCGCCAGCATCTGCTGCTCGCCGCCGGACAGCGATCCGGCGAGCTGGCCGCGGCGTTCGCCCAGCACCGGGAACCGGCGGTAGGCGGAATCCCGGTCCTGTTCGGCCGGCAGCCACAGCGAAAGGTTCTCGTCCACGGTCAGGGCGGGGAAGATGCCCCGGCCCTCGGGGATGAGGAAGGCGCCGTGGCGGACCCGCCGGTGCGGCGGCAGGCCCGTCACGTCGGCGCCGCCGAGCCGGACCGTTCCCCGCGTCGCCGGCACACCGCCGGCGACGACCGCGCACAACGTCGACTTGCCGGCGCCGTTCGCGCCGATGAGGGCGAGCACCTCGCCGGCGCGCAGGGCCAGGTCGACCCCGTGCAGCACCTCCACGGCGCCGTATCCCGCGCGCACGCCGGTGACTTCGAGCACGAGTGGCTTGTCGGAGACGCCCGCGGCGGGCGCGGCGCCCAGCGTCGCGGCGGGCGGGGTGTCGACCAGCGGGGCCGCGGCGGGCACGTCGACCGGGGTCGCGACCGCCGGCGCCGCGACGGCCTCCTTGCGCAGCGCGCGTTCCTCCCGCCTGCGCCGGCGTTCGAACCGCTGCTGGGCGGTGAGAGCGAGGATCCCGTCCGGGTTCTGCGCGAGGTTGATCGCGGCCAGGCCGGAGAGCACCTGCGGCAGGTACGAGGTCTGTGCGACGTGGCTGAGCAGCTCGGGGCTGAGTGCCGCGCCGAAGCCCGCGATCACCGCGGCACCCGGCCGGCGCACGCCGAACAGGACCACCGTGGCCAGCCAGAACAGACCGGTCTCGACCGGGTAGTCGAGGTGGGTGACGCGGCCGGACGACGCGGCGAGCAGGACGCCGCCGAAGCCGGCGATCGCCGCCGACAGGGCGAACACCGCGGTCTTCGTGCGGGCGGCGGAGACGCCGATGGTCACCGTCCCCGGCTCGGTGGCCCGCAGCGCCGCCATGGCCCGGCCCGAGCTCGACCGGATCAGGTTCCGTACCAGCAGGACGACGATACCGAGCACGATCGCCAGGAAGATGATCATAGACCGGGAGTCGGCAAGATCCACCGGCCCCAGCGCCGGCGGCCGCAGCACCCATCCGCCGACGTCGTTGCGGCTCACCCCGCGCAGCTGGAAGAACAGGTTCTGGCAGATGTAGGCCAGCGCCAGCGTCGCCAACGCCAGCGGCAGCCCGCCCAGCCGCCGCGCGGGCAGCGACACCACCACGCCCATCGCGGTGGCGACCAGCGTGCCCAGCACCAGCGCGACGGCAAACGGCCAGTGGTGGCTGACCACCCAGCCGGCCGTGATGCCGGAGGCGGTGACGAACGCCGCCTGCGCGAGGCTGACCATGCCCCCTACGCCGGTCACCACGGTGAAGGAGAGCAGCACCACGGACAGCGCAAGCCCCCGAATGATCAGCGACTGCCAGTAGTCGTCCGCGACGAACAGCGCGTAGGCCAGGACGATGACCGACCATGCCGACCACACGATCGTCTTTCGCCGCCTCGACTCCTCGCCGTAGGAGGGCGCGGGCGGGTCGTCGTCGGTCTGGGTGCCGGCCCGGCGGCTACGGTCCACGGCGAACACGAACAGCAGGAGAAACAGCAGGATGAACGGCACCGACGTCGAGAACCCGGTGATGTTCTCCGCGAAATGGGCGTAGCCGACGATGAGGTTCTGCACGACCCCGATCAACAGACCGCCGGCCAGCGCCAGCGGGATCGAGCGGAAACGCGCGAACACGACGGCGGGCGTGGAGATGAGCACCACGGTCGTGAACACCGGCGTGTTCAGCGTGAAGATCGGAGCGAGCAGCACCCCGGCCAGCCCGGCGAGGAAGCTGCCGAGCATCCAGGAGATCGCGGACGTCCGGTCGGGGTCGATGCCGCGCAGCGCGGCCAGGCCGCGCCGGTCCACCACCGCCCGCATGTGCAGGCCCAGCCGGGTGTGCCGCAGCAGCACCCACAGGCCCGCCGCCGTCAGGACGGCGGCGCCGAAGACGGCTACCTGGTTGCTGTCCAGCAGGACGGTGCCGACCGTCCACACCTTCTTCGGAGTCGGCCCGAGCCCCGGAATCAGGAACAGCTCCTCGATCCCGGCGATGTGCCAGTCGAACCACAGGTTGAAACGGTCCGAGACGAACAGGCAGATCCCGGGCACCGCGATCAGCAGGCCGACCGGCACCACTATCTTCACCGCCACCGAGGACTGCGTGAGCCGCCGGTAGATCAGCCGGTCCAGCACGAATCCCAGCAACGGCGCGAAGACCAGGACGGCGATGACCGCCGCCGGGATGATCGGGATCCCGGCGGTAACGTTCAGCTGCACGAACAGGTACGCGGTGGCGAACGCGACCGCGCCGTGCGCGAAGTTGAAGATGCCCGACGTCTGATAGGTCAGGACGACGCCGGCTGCCAGGATGGCGTAGAGACCGCCGGCGACGATGCCGCCGACGACCAGGTTGAGGAACTCCTCCACTGCTTCGCCCTTCGATGGAGATCCGGTCGGCCGGTCAGTCGGTGAGTCGGTCGGTGAGTCGGTTGCCCGGTCAGCCCAGGTAGGCCGCTCGGACGTCGGGGTGCGCCTGGATCTCGTCCGGTGTCCCCTCCGCGAGCACGGCGCCGAGGTCCAGCACCACCACCCGGTCCGACTGGCCCATGACGAAGCCCACGTCGTGCTCGACGAGGAGAATCGCCACCCCGTCGGAGCGCAGCCGCTGGATCTGCTCGCCGAAACGCACCGTCTCCTGCGCCGACAGCCCCGACGTCGGCTCGTCCAGCAGCAGCAGCCGGGGTCGGTCGGCGATCGCCCGCGCCAGCTCCACCAGCCGCGCCTGGCCGATCGGCAGCGAGCCGGCCGGCCTGTGTCGCAGGTCAGCCAGCCCGCACGCCTCGAGCACCTCGGTCGCCCGCTCCCGCCGCTCGGCCTCCCGCCGCCGGCGGCTGGGGGCGGCGAACAGGTCGGCCACGAGACCCCCGCCGCCACCGCGCCACTCCATCGACGCCAGCACGTTGTCTTCCACCGACAGCCGGCCGTACAGCTGGGTGCGCTGGAACGTGCGGCGCACCCCGGAACGCGCCCTCCGTTCCGGCAACTGGCGGGTCACGTCGGACCCGTCCAGGTGCACAGTGCCTGACGTGGGCGCCGTCAGGCCCGAGATGATGTCGAACAGGGTGGTCTTGCCGGCGCCGTTCGGGCCGATCAGGCCACGGACCTCGCCCGCCTTCACCCGCAGCGAGACCTCCCGAATGGCGGTCAGCCCGCCGAAACGCTTGGTGACACCGCGAACCTCCAGGGCCGGGCCCGCGCCGGCCGCGACGACGTCGGGCTCAGGGCTGGTCGCAACCACGCCCGCTCCTTCTCCGGCCCGTTCAGGCCTGGCACGGTCGAGGGGTGTCGTCAGGTCTTCCCCAACCCGACGTTCCCGCCGACACAGGTTTCGCCCGCGAGCGGGAGAGATCTCCGCTCTCCCGCCCGCTTGGCGCACGGGACGGACTAGTCGGCGTAGGGGTCGTTGCAGACGAGCGGGACGGCCAGCGAGTACTTTCCGTCCTTCAGCTTGGTGGCGGTGGCGCACGGCGCCCCGTAGAAGTGGTTCTCGGGCCAGGTGTTCCGCCCGATGAAGATGCCGTCACCGTAGTGGAAGTTCGGGCTGTTCAGCGTGCTCAGGAACTTGTCGACGGTGAGATCCTTGCCGGTCGCCTTGAGGCCCGCGATCAGCATGTCGGCCGAGATCCACCCCATCGCCGTGGTGATCGACAGACCGGCGCCCTTGCCGTATTTGGTGACGTCGTCCGTCATCTGCCGGACCGTCGCGTTGTCCGTCGTCTGGAAAGGCAGCCACTGCAGATAGGTGTTGGTGTCGTCGAGGGCCTTCAGACCGGCCAGCCGGGGGTCGTAGCCCACCGCGCTGATCTGGATGCCCTGGTAGCCTGCGGCGGTCATCGTCTGGATGAGCGCGGTGACGTTCACGAAGTCGGTGACATGGTAGATCATCGCCGGCGGCTTGCCGTTGTTGGCTGTCATGATCTGCCGGACCAACGAGGACGGATCCGCGGGCGGCTGCCCCAGCTGCAGCGCGTTGCTGGTCATGACGACCTTCAGCCCGGCCCGTTCCAGGGAGCGCTTCGTGTCCGCGACCCCCTGCCTGGCCGAGGCGTTGTCGACGCCCAGCAGCACGACGCTCTTGTCGGCCTTGCCAGCCAACAGCTCGACGTACGGGCCAACCTGGATCGAGTTGTACTTGTCCGGGAGCAGGCAGCCGGTGATGCCGAAGGTGTTCGCCCGGTTGCAGAGGCCGTTGTTGAACGCCCAGCCGAACGCCGGCACCTCGTTCGCGCACAGCGAGTCCGCGTAGGCCCCGATCGACGTGGCCACCGGGGCCACCGCGAAGACCTTCTCGTTCTCCGCGAGCTTCTTGCCGGCGTCGGCGTTCTGCTGCGCGCTCAGGCCGTCATCGGACATGCCGATGTAATCGATCTTGCGGCCGAAGACACCGCCGGCGGCGTTCTCCCGGGCGAACCGCGCCTGCGCGCCCAGGTCCGTCTCCTGGTAGGTGGACGTACCGGAATTGCTGAGCGTCCCGAGGCCACCGATCTTGATGCTGGTGTCGGTGATACCCCGGGTCGGGTCGGCCGCCTTGTCGGAGCACGGCAGGGTGCCCGGAACCGGTATCGACTTCCAGGTGGCGGGGCTGCTGGCGGTGGAGCGCGACAGCGCGACCGTCGTCCCGGCGCTCGAACCCGCCGAGGCCGCACCGGCGGCTCCGCTGGTGCCGCCACTGCCGCTGCCGCCACAGGCTGCCGCCATGACGAGCGTTGTGGCCAGTACGGGTAACAGACCGTTCCGAAATCTCATCCTCGGATGACCTTTCCCTTAGTAGTCACGGGGGTCGTCACCTTGCCGACGACCCGGCCGCGGCAGTCCACACCGTGATCTCGGCGATGTGGTTCCAGGCCGAGACCGCGGCACGCCGCGCGAAATTCGTGGAATGAGAGGTCGCAAAATCAGCCCGAGCGCCATCACATTGGCGCGGGAAGTTTCCGCGACGGGGCAGCGAAGCGCGTCAAAGGCGCGCTTCGCTCAGGGGGAGCAGAGAATCCGGTCATTCACCCGAAAGCAGCTGACAGCCGGGCGGCCGCGACGGCCCAGAGCAGCCAGGTTCGCAACCGTTCTATCGCCAGCATGCGTCGGTCGGCGACGTTGTCTGGCCGGGCGAGCACGCCCACTCGACCTGATCGGCCAGAACGTGAGGGACGTTCACACCTCTCGATGTCAAAGTCAAGGCCCCGATCGTCAATCACTTTCCGCCCACCTTCGGTTACGTATGCGCATCGAGCCAGGGCGAGGCGCGCACTCGCCCAACCCGCAACGCGCCAGAGCCGACGGCCTGCGCACCCACGGCCGTTCAGCTCGACCGCGGCCACGGCGGCCGGCTACGGCAGCCGCCGACACCGCGCGGAGAGGGCCCGCCGCCACCGCGAAGTGTCGCGACCGACCGCCAAGCGCGTCCGTCGGCGAGGCGGTTGTCGCTCTCTTCGAGCCGAAGAACGGCTCGCGATGGGACGCGCGGGTCCCCGACCGGGCCCGATGGGTCCTGGCCGGTCAGAAGACGCTTGCCGTCCGGTCGAAGACCGTCTACATTTGCGTCAACTTTTCCAGACATGATCGTCAAACTTTTTTCACGATCATGTCAACTTCATCAGGCTGCGGCCTCGGAACCTCGGGCCCGCCGCGGGAGCCGCCTGACGACTGCCAGGCGGCGGCAGCACCTGGGCGCAAAGAGCGGGTGAGCGGTGATGGAGACATCGAAGGTCGGACGCGAGCGGCAGGTGCCGCTCGATGTCCGGCTGACCGAGGCGGCTCCGGGCGAGAGGTCCTACACCGTCGACGCCGCCACCGGGAAGGTCGCCGGCAGGGGGTCGCCGCGCCCGGCACCGCGGTGCCACGCGCCGCCGATGCCGCTCGCCGGGTAGTCCGTCGGACCGGGCCGGCCGGCAGGCGGCGCGCCTCGCGGATCTGGGATCGTCGCGCGTCTGGCATCGTCCGGTCCGAAGAGGTGTTTCGCGGCCGAGCGTGCACAGCGACGCAAGGAGGTGCTCGTGGCTCGGCCGCCCCCGCGGTCGACCCACGGTCATCGGGTCGCCGGGCCACTCCCCGCGTGTGCTCTCCTCCGACCGAGCCGATCGCCGCGTCCGAACACCTGACGAACCAGCCCGCCATACGGAACCACCGCCGCGTCCTCGCCCGGCGGCCCTGAAGGAGCAGCAGATGGAGCCTCTCCCCCAGCCGAGCCCGGCGACGGCATCGCCCTCGATCTCCGGCGCCGACAGCCGGCTGCGCGCGCAGCGCTGGGACGACGACGGCCCGCGCTCGCGCCGAGGGGCCGAGACGAGGGCACGCCTGGTCGAGGCCGCGAAGGCGGTCTTCGAGGAGAAGGGCTTCCACGAGGCCCGGATCTCGGACGTCGCCGAACGGGCCGGCCTGACCCACAGCGCCTTCTACCACTACTTCGACTCGAAGGAGGACATCCTGCGCGAGGTGGCGGCGGTCCTGGATCACACGCTGAACGCCGGCGTGGACATCATCCTGGACCCGACTTCCACCGCCACGCCGCACGAGCGCCTCGCCTCGGCCATGCGGACCCGCCTCGAGGCCCACCGCAAGGAAGCGCGGATCATGGGCGTGATCGAGCAGGTGGCACGCCACAACGAGCAGATCCGGGCGCTCTGGACCCAGTTCTACAAGCAACACGTCAAGGAGATGGCCAACTCGATCGCACAGCTCCAGCGACGCGGTCTCGCGGACCCAGCCCTCGACCCCGTCATCGTGACCGACGCCCTGGCCGTGATGACCATACGGTTCGCCGAGCAGTCCCTCCTGCAGGACGACTCGGGGTACGACTTCGACACCGCCGTCGAACAGATCACCAGAATCTACATCAACGCGCTGCAACTGCGTGAACCCAAGAAGCCACGCCGCCGACGCGACGACACCGGCTAGTACCGCTCCGGTCGAGCAGCACCGCCGAGGCCAGCGCCTAGGCGCTCCCCACGCAACAACCCACCCCATTCCCACCGAGAACTCGACAACGGGACGCGCGCGTCCCGGACCCGGTCTCGACGCGCGCGCCGGCAACGAGCCCGAACACCGACACCAAGCCGAGCGGAGGCAGGGAGAACAGTGCCTGAAACCCGGAAGATCGGCTCCGAAACGAGGATGCTTGTCGACGGAGAGCTCGTCGAGGCGGACTCGGGCAAGACGTTCGACAACATCAACCCGGCCACCGAGGAGACATTAGGCCAGGTCGCCGACGCGTCGAGCGCCCAGATGCAGCGGGCCATCTCGGCGGCCCGGCGCGCGTTCGACGAGACGGACTGGCCGACCAACCGAGCGCTGCGCAAGCGCTGTCTCGAGCAGTTGCAGGATGCGCTGGAGGCCGAGCGGGAGGAACTCCGGGAGGAGCTCATCCTCGAGGTCGGCTGTCCGCGGATGGTGACGAACGGCCCGCAGCTCGACGATCCGCTGGAAAGCGCGCTTCGCTACCCGGCGAAACTGATCGAGGAGTTCCGTTGGGAGACCGAGCTCCCCGACGCCCCCGCCATGGGCATGCTCACCGAGCGGCGCGTCCGGAAGGAGCCGGTCGGCGTGGTCGGCGCGATCGTGCCGTGGAACTTCCCGTTCGAGGTGACGCTGAACAAGCTCGGCCAGGCGCTCGCCACCGGGAACACGGTGGTGCTCAAGCCCGCTCCGGACACCCCATGGAACGCCACCAGGATCGGCCGCCTCGTCGCCGAGCGCACGGACATTCCGCCCGGCGTCGTCAACGTGGTCACCTCCTCGGACCACCTGGTCGGCGAGGAGTTGACCCTGTCGCCACAGGTCGACCTCATCTCCTTCACCGGATCGACCACGGTGGGCCAGCGGATCATGGAGAAGGGCGCCGCCACGCTCAAGCGGGTCTTTCTCGAGCTCGGCGGCAAGTCGGCGACGATCGTGCTGGACGACGCCGACCTGCCGACGGCGGTCACGACCGGCCTGGGGGTGTGCTACCACGCCGGTCAGGGCTGCGCCATCCAGACTCGGATGCTGCTTCCCCGGTCGCGCTACGACGAGGGCGTCGAAATCCTGAAGGCCGCCCTGGCGGCGGCGCCGTACGGCGACCCGCAGCGCCCCGACGTGATGATGGGCCCGTTGATCTCGGCGAAGCAGCGCGACCGCGTGCTCGGCTACATCGAGCGGGGCGTCCGGGAAGGCGCGACGCTCGCTCTCGGCGGCGGGCGCCCCCAGCACCTCCCGAAGGGCTGGTACGTCGAGCCCACCCTGTTCACCGACGTGGACAACTCGATGACGATCGCCCAGGAGGAGATCTTCGGACCGGTTCTCGTCGTGATCCCCTTCGAGGACGACGACGACGCCGTCCGGATCGCCAACGACAGCCGCTACGGGCTCTCGGGCGCCGTGTTCTCCGGCTCCCTCGAGCGGTCGCTGGCCGTGGCCCGCCGCGTCCGCACCGGCGGCCTGGGCATCAACGGCGGCATTCCGTACGGCGCTGACCTGCCCTTCGGCGGCTACAAGCACAGCGGCATAGGCCGGCAGAACGGCGCCGAGGGGTTCGAGCAGTACCTGGAGACCAAGGCGCTCGCCTGGCCAAAGGCCTGAGCGCCGGGCCACCGGGCCACCGGGCCACCGGGCCACCGGGCCACCGCGCGACGCCGCGGTCGCCGCGTGGCCGGTGCGGGCCGTGGCCGTGACGCCCTGAGCTGACCGACAGGGCCCCGGACCGGCGCCCGGCAACCGAGGTGCACATGTCACTCCCGGGTAACGATGATTTCGCCGTCGACTGTCGCCGCCGTGAGCGCGCTACCACCAAGTAGGCACCCCATTCACCAGAGACAAGGAGCCTCGCTGTGCCACTGACGACCAGCGGCAGTGACCTCTACTACGACCCGTATGACTTCCAGATCGACGCGGATCCGTATCAGGTATGGCGGCGGATGCGTCACGAGGCGCCGCTCTACTACAACGACAGGCACGACTTCTACGCGCTAAGTCGTTTCGAGGATGTCGAGCCCTGCCTGAGTAACTGGCAGACCTACCGGTCCGGACGGGGCACCGTCCTCGAGATCATCAAGGCGAATGCCCCGATTCCCCCCGGGTCGATCCTGTTCGAGGACCCTCCCGTCCACCAAGTCCACCGCGGCGTCATGGCCCGGGTGTTCACGCCCAGGAAGATGAACGCACTCGAACCGCAGGTCCGCGACTTCTGCCGACGCTCCCTCGACCCCTTCGTCGGATCGGGCGGGTTCGACTTCGTCGCCAACCTGGCCGCGGCGATGCCCATGCGCGTCATCGGCTATCTGCTGGGCATCCCCGAAGAAGACCAGGAAGCGATCCGGGACCTCTTCGACGACAACCTCCGCCTCGAGGATGGCGACGACCTCGCGCCCCCGGACATGAGCGGCGCCGAAAAGTTTGCCGACTATGTCGAGTGGCGGGCCAAACATCCCTCCGACGATCTCATGACAGAACTCCTCAATGCGGAGTTCGAGGACGAGACCGGCACCACCCGCACCCTGACCCGGGAAGAGGTCCTCAACTACATCTACCTGCTCGCCGGCGCCGGCAACGAAACGACAGCAAGGCTCATCGGCTGGACCGGGAAGGTACTCGCCGAACACCCGGACCAGCGCCGTGAGCTCGTCGAGGACCGATCCCTGATCCCCAACGCGATCGAGGAGCTCCTTCGCTACGAGTCCCCCTCGCCCGTGCAGGCCAGATACGTCCTCCACGACGTGGAGCACCACGGTCGGACCGTTCCCGCGGGCAGCGCCATTCTGCTCCTCAACGGCTCCGCCAACCGGGACGAGCACCGGTTCCCGGACCCCGACCGTTTCGACATCCACCGCGACGTCGGCCGCCACCTCTCTTTCGGCTACGGCATCCACCACTGCCTCGGCGCCGCGCTGGTTCGCCTCGAGGGACGGGTGGCGCTCGACGAGGTCCTCAACCGATTCCCCACCTGGGAGGTCGACTGGGACAACGCTGTCCAGGCCCGCACGTCAACCGTGCGCGGCTGGGAGAAGCTACCGGTCCACGTCCCCTGACCGCACCGGCCGCGCCGGGCCAGGCCGGGCCGGCCGCACCATCCAGTTACCGGTCCCGGCAGACCTCACCGCCGTGGCCCACGGGTCGAGAGCGAGGCCGGCGAACGGACGACCGCCCGCCGTCGTGTCGGCGGCCAGGGCACAGGCAATTGCTTCGGCACCACCCGCCGTGGCCGCGGTCACGGACCAGCCAACCGCAGGAGGCATTGATGCGCCCATACCCCGACTCAGCTGTCGCGCCGGCCGTTCTTCCGGGAGTCGTGCGCCAGATCGGCTACATCGTCCGCGACCTCGATCAGGCCCTGACAAGCTGGCTCGAGCTGGGGGTCGGGCCCTGGTACGTCCTGCGTGGACAGTCGCAGAGCGGAACCTACCGGGGCCGGCCCTGCACGGTCCCCCTGTCGATCGCCTTCGGCAACACGGGCGATTTACAGGTCGAACTCATCTGCCAGGAGGACGACACGCCCAGCATTTACACCGAGTTTCTCGAGTCCGGGCGGGAGGGATTTCATCAGCTGGCCTGGTGGACCACCGACTTCGACGCCACCATGCGATCAGTCGAGGCCGCCGGATGGCCCGTGGTGTGGTCCGGTGACGGGGGTGGCGCGACCCGCTACGCCTACGTCGAGCCGCCCGCCGGACCGGCGACGATCGTCGAGATCATGGAAGTCACGGCCGCGACGGATGGCATCGCGATCCTCGTCCGCCAGTCCGCGGCCGACTGGGACGGCAGTGCGCCGATTCGTGCCTTCGAGGTCGGGCCATGACCACGGTAGGCATCGCGACCGGCGCCGGCCGCGGCATGGGACTGGCCTGCGCGCAGCGGCTCGCCGGCGCGGTCGACGCTCTGCTGCTGGTCGACCGGGACGAGTCGGTGACAGCGGTCGCCAAGGAGCTGGCAGCCGGCGACGGTGGAACCTTCGTCGAGCCGTTCGTTCTCGATGTCACCGACGGTGATGGCCTGTCGCGACTCGCATCCCGGGTCGGCGACCTCGGGACGCTTCGTGCCGTCGCACACGCCGCGGGGATCTCACCGACGATGGCCGACTGGCGTCGCATCTTCACCGTGGATCTCATAGGGACCGCGATGCTCGCCGAGGCGCTGCGCCCGCTGACCACGGCCGGGACCGCGATGGTCTGCTTCGCGTCGATGGCCCCGATCCTGATGATCACCGATCCGCACCCGGCCGCCGACGCCGTGCTCGACGACCCGCTCGACGAGGACTTCCTCGACCGCATCCACGACGTCCTCGGACCGGCCGTCGAGGACTCTGGACTGGCCTACTCATGGGCCAAACGCGGCGTGCAGCGTTTCGCCCAGCGGGAGGCGGTGCGGGTAGGGCCCCTCGGCGGGCGCGTCTGCTCCCTCTCTCCGGGAATCATCGACACGCCGCAGGGCCGGCAGGAGGCGGAGACCCAGAGCGTCATGCGGACGCTCGTGGAACAGACGCCGCTCGGCCGGGTCGGGCAGGCGGACGACGTCGCCGACGTGGTCGCCTTCCTCCTGTCGGACCAGGCCCGTTTTCTCACCGGCACCGACATCCTGGTCGACGGCGGCATCTGCGCCGCGGTGCGCGGACCCGGGGCCACATCGTGAGGATTCCCGGCGGTCAGCACGCCGAGATGGACGTCCGTCATGTTCCGGCGGCCGGCTGCCCGGCTCGCTGACGGACCGGGCGGCTAGCCTTCTGGCCGCCGCCCGAACCCCGCGCACATTGCCGGCCGGAATCCGACCTCCCGGTGTCGGCGATCCGACATCTGGGTGCCAAGCCGGAAGACAGACCATGGCGGCGGCGGGTTGGCGGACGCGGTGCAGTACCGTCAACTCTCTGGCAGGGCGGGGCAACGCCGTCCGGCCGGTCCCGGCGCGTCGGCCCGCCAGTGACGGATAACACACCTCGCGGCTGGCGTCGTTTCCGACTGGGTCGATGAGTCGCGGCCGGCTTGTCGGTCTCCCTTGCTAGTATTCGCCCGCTTGACGTGATCTTCCAAGGCAGGGGAGTTTCGTGCGCCGGATCGCAGAGTTCGTACTTCACCATCGCAGACTTGTATTGGTCGGCTGGCTTCTCATCGTGGTCGCGGGCGTCGCGCTGACCGGCCCGGCCAACGATCGCCTGGTCATTGACTTCTCGCTGCCGGGACAACCAGGCACCGAGACCGCGAACAAGATTGACTCCGAGTTCACATCCGGCGGCAAGACCTCGCCTTACGTGGTCAGCGTCACCATGCCGGCGGGCCAGGTTGTCACTGGCCGGGAGGACTCCATCGGGCAGGCGTTCGCCGCGGTGCAGGAGAACGTGCCGCAGACCCGGGTGATCGACGAGGCGAACACCGGCGACAAGGCCTTCCGCACCAAGGATGACCGCACCTCCTACGCCCTGGTCTTCTACCGGTTCCTGCACGACCCGACGGCGACGTTTCCGACGGACGCCATCAGGACGGCGCTGACGGACGCGGCTCCCACGGGCGCGACGGTCGGCGTGACTGGCGAGGACGCCCTGGCCGTCGGCGACTCGGACGGTGGCGGGGCCGGCGTGTTCGCCGAGGTCCTCCTCGGCGCCGTCGGCGCGCTGGCAGTGCTCGCCTTCGTCTTCGCGTCGTTCCTGGCGTTCCTGCCGCTGGTCGTGGCGGCCGCCTCGATCCTGACCACGTTCATCCTGCTGCTGCCGTTGACCTACCTCACCGATGTCTCGTTCATCGTCGAGTTCCTGGTCGCCCTCATCGGTCTCGGCGTCGCGATCGACTACTCGCTCATCCTGGTCACCCGCTGGCGTGAGGAGCGGGACCGCGGCCGCGACAACCACGACGCGGTTGTGGTCGCCATGCAGACGGCCGGTCACGCGGTGATGTTCAGCGGCATTACGGTGGCGATCGGGCTGCTGGCACTGGTGGTGCTCCCCGTACCGTTCATGCGCAGCATCGGGCTCGGTGGCGCGCTGATCCCCCTGGCCAGCGTGTTCACGACCCTGACGCTGACGCCGGCGATTCTCGGCGGGATCGGCCCCAAGGTCGACTGGCCCAAGATCCGGCACGAGAACCGAGCCGGGCGGGCCTGGACCAGGTGGGCCAAGGCCGTGGTGCGGCGTCGGATCATCGCGGCGGGGGCGGCCCTGCTGGCCCTCGGCCTGCTCATCGCCGCGTTCGCCGGCATCAAGATCGGCCTTGCCTCGTCCGAGTCCCTGGCCAAGAACGGCCCGGCCTACACGGCTCTCCAGACGCTGAAGGACGGCGGCGTGCCGACCGGTGTCCTCACGCCGATGGAGGTGCTGGTCGACACGTCACAGGCGCAGTCCGTCGCCAAGGCCGTGGGCGATGTGCCCGGCGTCGATCGGGCTGTGGTGGCGACCGGTGCCGGACAGACCGCCGCCGGGCACAGCATCGTGGTCGTGATCCCGGAGGCGGAGACCGTCAACTCGTCGTCGATCGGACCGGTGCGCAAGGTCAAGACGGCCGTCGCCGATCTGCCGGGCGTCGTCGGCGTCGCCGGGATCGGCGCGGACCAGATCGACTTCCTGAAGGCCGTCTACGGCAACTTCCCACTGATGATCACGATCATCGCGCTGCTGACGTTCGTGCTCCTCGCCCGCGCCTTCCGATCGATCCTGCTCCCGATCAAGGCGGTTCTCCTCAACCTGATCACCCTCGGCGCGACCCTCGGCTTCATGGTGCTGTTCTGGCAGAACGGGTACGGATCCGACGCGATATTCGGCGTGCACGCCACCGGAGCCGTGACCTTCTGGATCCCGCTGATGGTCTTCGCGTTCCTGTTCGGGCTGTCGATGGACTATGAGGTGTTCATCCTGGCCCGCGTCCGGGAGGAGTACGACCGGACGGGAGACACGGACGGCGCCGTCGTCGAGGGGATCGGGCGCACCGGTCGGCTGGTCACCAGTGCCGCGCTGATCCTGTTCCTGGCGTTCATCGCGCTCGCGACCGGGCCGGGCACCGACCTGAAGACGTTCGCGACGGCGCTGGGCTTCGGCATCCTGCTCGACGCGACCATCGTCCGGTCGGTGCTGGTGCCCGCGCTCGTGTCGTTGTTCGGCCAGTGGAACTGGTGGCTGCCCGACTGGGCGGCCAAGGTGCTTCGCGTACCGCCCTCGCGCCCGGTCATACCGGCCGGCGTGGGCGCTGGCGACGCCGTGGCGGTGCCCGAGCCGCGGGGTTCGGCCAGCCCGTCCGAGGTATCCGAGTAGCCCTTCCGCACCTCGCAGTCCGCACCTCGCAGTCCGCACCGGGTCGTCTACCGGTGCGGACTGCGCGTTTCACGGGCGACGCGGACGCTGGATCCGCGGTGCGTGGTTCCAGTGGCCGGCGTCGACGACGACGGTGAGTTCGGTGACCCGCGGCGCTCGACGCCGCGCGCCAACGCCAACACCGACGTCCGCGCGATCCACCGGTCCGCTTCCGCGCACACCTTTACTAAACGTGCCCCTCCGCGAAATAAACGCAGATCTGTCGCGAACCGGACAGCATTCAGCGGCGGGGTCATTGTCGGCCGGGGCAGGACCGCCCGAAGAAGTAAAGGAGGAGTAAGGGAGAAGTAAAGAAACAAGGATCTGTCGCGATCTGGACAGTGGTCGGCGGTGGCGTCACTTATCTTGGGCGAAGCTTGAATATCTCGAATCAACCTTCCAGTCGGCGGCCCGTCGACGGCCGATGAGAGGCTCCACAGTTGTCCAGTCCGCGGTCACGGGGTCTGATCGAAAGAGGATTCGTAGCAGCAATCAATGGGATTTTCTCCAGGCGACGGACTTCTCGGTCCGGCGGGGCTGGTACGCCGGCCGGGCATGTTGGACCGTGAGGAGTCAGCGCGGCGCTGTCGCGCCAGGCCGGCCAGGGGTGTCGCGGGGGCGGGCTGGTCGCCTGGTCAGAGGGCCAGAGCAGGCTCGGTGAACGCCAGCAGGTCCCGGCCGGCGCGGGTCGAAAGACCACCGCCGCCACCGCTGGGCGGCTGATCACAGGACAGCGGCCACGGTACTGGACCGGCGGGCCACCGGCCAGGTTGGGCGACCGGACCGCCTCCACCGTTTTTCTCCGGCAAAGGGACCGCTGGGCGTCGGGTTCCGCCTGGTCTCCACAACACCGCTACGGCCACCGACCTTTCCCATCGCACCTGAGAGCCGAGGCTCCGGAACTCGCCAACGGACGACGGCAAGGGTACTCACGCGGCTCTTTTCAGGAAACCGCGGCCGCGGCCGCGCCGTGCCCGGGAAGTCCTGTTTTCGTACGCCCTCGAACGCCAATCAGCCACTGACCGCCCGCGCCGCCGCCCTCAAGGCCCCGTGCGCGTGGTACCGGTCCCCCAGCGAGCCGGAAAGGCTCGCGAATTTTTCACCCGCCGCGGCCCCGCGCGGGGAAACAGCAGAAAGGGAACCCATGTTCAGACGATCCCGCCTCTCGGCCCGCCTGTCATCCGTCACGGTCGGCCTGGCCGCCGCGCTGGCGTTGACGCTCGCCGCGTGCGGCGGCGGCGGTGGGGACTCCGGGCCCGCGGCCGTCGGCGCCGCCACGCCGGCCGGCGGCTACAAATTGACCCAGGCCACGGACTTCCCGGCGAGCCCGACGCTGGACAAGATCCGCCAGCGCGGAGAGATCATCGTCGGCACCAAGTTCGACCAGCCGCTGTTCGGGCTACAGAACCCGACGAACGACAAGATCGAGGGATTCGACACCGAGATCGCGAGGCTGCTGTCGATCCGGATCTTCGGCAGCCCCGACAAGATCCAGTTCCTGCAGACCGTCTCGAAGAACCGCGAACCGTTCATCCAGCAGGGCAAGGTCGACATCGTCATCGCCACCTACACGATCAACGACGCACGCAAGAAGCTCGTCGACTTCGCCGGGCCCTACTACACCGCCGGCCAGGACATCATGGTCAAGTCGGACAACACCGCGATCCGCGGCGTCGCCGACCTGAACGGCAAGAAGGTCTGCACCGTCGAGGGCTCCACCTCGGAGAAGAACCTGCGAGAGAAGGCCCCCACCGCCGACGTCGTCCTCGTCGACACCTACAGCTCCTGCGCCGAACAGCTCATCGACGGCCGAGTCGAAGCGGTCACCACCGACAACGTCGTCCTGCTCGGACTGATCTCACAACACAAGGACGACCTCAAGCTCGTCGGCACGACGTTCACCACGGAACCGTACGGAATCGGCCTGACCAAGGGCGACGACGCGTTCCGCACCTTCGTCAACGACACCCTCGAGGAGGCCTACCAGAACGGCGACTGGGCGAAGGCCTTCCAGTCGACCGTCGGCAAGGTGGCACCCACCGTCCCCACCACACCCACCATCGACCGCTACACCGCCTGACAGCCATAGGCCCGGCCCGCTGACCGCCGCACCACCAGCTTTCGTTCGGAGCCCATCGTGAACGTCGTCCTCGACAACCTCGACGTGTTCGGGTCGGGGCTGTGGACCACCCTCAAGCTCACCGCGCTGTCGTTTCTGCTCGCGCTGGGTGTGGGTGTGGTAGTCGCGACGGCGCGGGTCTGCCCGGCCGCCCCCCTCCGGGCGGCCGGGCTGGCCTACGTCGAAACGGTCCGCAACACGCCCCCCCTCGTCCTGCTCTTCCTGTTCGTCTACGGACTGCCGAAGACCGGCGTCCGCTACTCGCTGTTCGTCTCGGCCGTCCTGGTGCTGGGCGGCTATACCGGCGCCTTCGTCGCCGAGGCGCTGCGGTCCGGCATCAATGCGGTGCCCATCGGCCAGGCGGAGGCGGCCCGCTCGCTCGGCCTGACCTTCACCAAGACGCTGCGGTATGTCGTGCTTCCGCAGGCGTTCCGCACGGTGGTGCCGCCGCTGGGCGCGTTGCTGTCCGCCCTGGTCCGTAACACCTCGCTGGCCGCCCCGATCGGACTGCTGGAGCTCACCGCGCGGGCTGGGCAGCTCAACACCTCCGACCCCAACCCCATCTGGATCTACCTCGCGGCCGCCGTGGCCTACATGGTCGTGACCTTGCCGCTCGGCGCGGTCACCCGCCTCGTCGAACGCCGCGTGGCGGTGGCCCGGTGACCGCCGCCGGCTGGCTCTCGCCACGCGGCGAGCGGCCGCGGCGCCCGGCCCGCCCGGGAACCGCCACCGCCGGGACGACCCGCGCCAGGAAAGGACGCCACTGTGAGCGCCACTGTTCTCTATGACGAGCCTGGGCCGCGGGCACGAATCTGGATCGCGGCGGCCACCGTCGTCGGCGTCGGGCTCGTCGGCCTCGCGGTCGCCGTCGCGGTCGTGCGGCTGGCCGGGCACCACCAGCTCGACCGCGCCCGCTGGACCTTCGTCACCGACCCCGCCATCCTGCGGTTCCTCGCGTTCGGGCTGCTCAACACCCTGAAGGTGGCCGCCGTCGCCGGTGCGCTCTCGCTGGCGATCGGTTGCCTGCTGGCGATCTGCCGGCTGGCCCCGGTGGCGGCGCTGCGGGGCGCCGCGGCGACGTACACGCACTTCTGGCTGGCGATCCCGGTCCTGCTGCTGATCTACTTCATCGGGTTCGGGCTGCCGACGCTGGGCGTGGACCTGCCGGTCTTCTGGTTCCTCGTCCTGGGTCTGACCCTGTACAACAGCGCCGTCTTCGCGGAGATCTTCCGGACCGGCATCGTCTCGCTGCACAGCGGCCAGCGCGAGGCCGCGGAGGCGCTCGGCCTCGGCTTCTGGCAGACGATGCAGCTGGTCCTGCTGCCGCAGGCGGTCCGCCGGATGGTGCCGTCCCTGGTCAGCCAGTTTGTGGTGCTGCTCAAGGACAGCTCGCTCGGCTTCGTCCTGCCCTACGAGGAGCTGCTGCACCGCGGGCAGATAACCGGGCAGTACGCGCAGTCCGTCCTGCAGGCCTACGTCGTCGTCGCGGTGGTCTACGTCGCGGTGAACGCCAGCCTGTCCTACCTGGCGCGACGGCTCGAGGCCAGGCAGCGCCGGCCAGGCGCGCGGGTGGCCGCCGAGGCGCCGACCGCGCTGAACCCGCTGATCGTCGGCGCCGGGCTCGCCGGCGCCGCCGTGATCGGGGTTGGGACGGACGCGCCAGCGGGCTGACAGACGGCGGATCCCGCTCCCCGGCCCTGGCCATTACCCCTGCCCTGCCCTGCCCCGGCCGGGCAGGGGCGGCCGCGAACGGCGAGCCCATCGCCGCCGGCGCGCCCTCGTCCGCGCGAGGCGGCACGGAACTGGGGAATACCCCCCGCGGCGGCGGAGTCGCCGTCGATCTCGTGTTTTCTCCCAGTGCTACGTTCTGCCCGACAGGGATTTTTCATGAATCGCGCGACGGGGGTACGGGGAAGCTCGGGCGGCGCCGACTGGCGGAGGCAGCGATGCTGTTACTGGTAGTGGAGGACGACGACCGGGTGGCGGGCGCGCTGGCCGGCAGTCTTCGCCGGCACGGGTTCGACGTGGCCCGCGCCCGAACGGGCACCCTCGCGCTGGACATGCTGAACAGCGCCCAGCCGGATCTCGTGCTGCTCGACCTGGGTCTTCCGGACCGCGACGGCTTCGACATCTGCACCCGCATCCGACTGATATCCACGGTACCGATCATCATGGTGACCGCCCGCGCGGAGCAGGCCGACCGGCTGCGCGGCCTCTACACCGGGGCCGACGACTACGTCGTCAAGCCTTTCGACGTCCTCGAACTCATCGCGCGCATTCACGTGGTGACCAGACGTTCCCACCAGCGCGGCGACGCGTCCGGTTCCCGCCCCGAGCCGGGCCCCCGCGGGCCCAGGCCCCCCAGGGGCCCCCCCGGGCCACCCCCCGCACCGGGGCCC
>NZ_JASNFO010000024.1:0-163934 GCF_032027725.1 Pseudofrankia coriaricola
CCCCCGGCCCCCCCCGGGGGGCCGCCGGCCCGGGCCCCCCCCCGCGGGGGGGGGGGGGGGGCCCCGGCCCGGCGGGGCCCCGCGCCTGGCCACCGCCGGCTCCGGTGCCCACCAGGCCCGGCCAGCACGGGCCCGGCACGCTCGGGAGCGACGGCGACCAGGTGCTGTCCGTCGGGAGGATCTCCATAGACCTGCGGGCGCGGGAGGTCACCGTCGCCGGGCGGGAGACCGCGCTCACCCGCAAGGAGTTCAACCTGCTCGCCCAGCTCGCGGGCGCCCCGGGCGTGGTGTTCCGGCGCGAGCAGATATTCGCCGAGGTGTGGGGATACAGCTCGGAAGGCGCCTCGCACACATTGGAGGTCCATATTGCGTCACTGCGCGCAAAGCTAGGACTGCCCGGGGTGATCGAAACCGTCCGCGGTATCGGCTACCGGCTGAGCACAAAGGCCGTCGGCTAAACGCACAGGCCGTCGTTTACATATCGGTAATCTTTCCGTCCGGCCTTCGGCCCGGCCTCGGCCCATGCCCGCGCACAACCGCGCCGCCTGACGTTCCCGGACGTCGGCGTGCGAGGATAAAGCATGAGAGTCACCGTGGGCCGGGCGCGCCCGTCCGGCCTGCCGCCGTGGCGTCGACTGGTCGTGCTGGCCGTCGTTCCGGCGGTTGTTCTGGTGACGGCCGGGGTGCTCGCCTGGATTCGGTTCGACGGCGGCGGCCCGCAATATCGACGGGGACCCGTCACGGTCTTCACCGGAGGCACCGGGGGCATCTACTACCGGTACGGCACGGCGCTGTCGGCCTCGATCAACGGCTCGCTGCCGGGGGTAAGGGCGACGACCATGATCACGGGCGCCGCGGTGGACAACCTGCGGAGGGTAGCCGCCGAGCCGAACACCTTCGGCTTCTCGACGATGGACGCGGCGACGGCCGCGGTGCGCGGACAGGACCCCTTCAAGAAGGCCGCCCTGCCCGTCCGGGCTGTCGCGCGGATCTACGACGAGTACATCCACCTCGTCGTGCCGCGCGACTCCCCCGTCCGGACCCTCGCGGACCTGCGCGGCCGGCGGGTCTCGACCGGCGCCCCCGGCTCGGGCACCGACCTGGTCGCCACCCGGCTGTTCACCGTCGACCCGGCGATCGACCTGGCCGACGTGACCCAGCGGAGGCTCGGTGTCGACGAGTCGGCGAAGGCGCTGGCCGACGGCACCATCGACGCGTTCTTCTGGCAGGGCGGGCTGCCCACCATCACGGTCGCGGACCTGGCCAGCCGGTTCCCCGTCTGGTTCGTCCCTCTCGACGGGCTGGTGGGCAGGCTGGACGACGTCCAGGAGTGGGGCGCCGAGTACCGGCGCGGCGTCATCCCCGACGGCGCCTACGCCGGCGTCGGCGCGACCCCGACCGTGGCGATGGCCGACCTGCTCGTCACCAGCGTCGACACCGACCCGGGACTCGTCCGCGAGGTGACCCGGATTCTCTTCGACGCGCGGGAGACGATCGCCCGGGTGGTGCCGGTCGCGTACTCGCTGGACCCGCGCAGCGCCGTCGCGACCGGGCCGGTGCCGCTGCACGAGGGGGCGGCCAGGTACTACCGGGCAACCAAGGTCTAGGGCCGTCACCGGCCTGGTCCACCCGCCGTAGGCCGCTCAGGGCGAGTGCCACGCCACGGAGAGTGGGAATGTTGGTTCGCCGCCGCGCAGGGTAGGGCAAGGTCGTCAGATCTTGGAGGGCCAGCGGCGGGGTCACCCGCCCCGACCCCGCGCCGGCCCCGCCGCTCGGGCCACGCCACGAAGGGAGACCGATGAGTACCACGATCAAGGACCGGCTCTCGCACGTCACCGAGGCCGTCCCGGTGAGCGGGATTCCCGACGCGGCCCGCACCGCCGCCGACCGCGCCGGGCACGCCGTCGCCGACGCCACGGCCAAGGCCAGCCATGGGGTGGCCCAGGCGGGGCACACCGCCGCGACCGCCACCCGGGACGCCGGCAGCGCGCTGGCCAGCAAGGTGGCCGAAGCCTCGAGCGCCGGCGCCGACTCGGTCAGCCGGCAGGCCGGCAAGGTGGCGAAGGTCCCGGCCCGGACGGCATCCAGGGCCGCGGCCGTCTCCGGTCGCGCCGGCCGGCGGATCGAGAAGGCGCGCGGCGCGGCGGAGCTCTCGGCTGAGCGCGCCCGCGCGACCACCGAGCTGCGGATCGAGAAGGCCCGGTCCGGCCGCGCCGTCCGGTCCGAGCGCAAGGCCCGGCAGCGGGCCGACAGGGCCCAGCTGGTGCTGGAGAACCGGCTCGCGAAGGCCGAGCGGAAGCTGGCCCGGGCGCACCAGCGCCGCCGCCGCGGCATGGTCACCGTGCTGCTGCTGGGCGGCGGCGCGGCGGCGACCGTCGCGGCCCGCAAGTACCTGCCCGGCTCCGGCCAGCAGGGCAAGGCGGACACGCTGGCGGGCGGCGGTCGCGACGAGGACCTGACCGGCTCGACACCGACGCCGCCGGTGACCGCCAGCGCGGGGACACCGGCCGGAGCCGAAACTGGGACGTCCGGTCGTCCGTCGTCGGCCTCGTCCACGCCCGCCACCGGCTTCCCGGCGTCGATGAACGAGGAGATGGCCTCGGAGGCCACCGCTGGCCGGCTGGAGGAGATGCCCGGCCTCGACTCCACGCCACGCCGCTTCTGACCACACGCCTCTGACGAGGTGACGTCCGCCGGCCACGGCGACTGGGCACGCCCGACCGGCCGGGTGCACGCGCACCCGGCCGGTCGTTTCGCGTTCGAAGCCGCGCGACGACGCACCCCTATGGCTTGACGCGCCGGGCTGAGCCGCCCGCCGCCGTCGCTCACGCACCCGCGGTCCTGGGCGTGAGGGTGCCGTTACCAGCGGCCACCTGTTCAGGCGTGGCTACGGCGTGCTGCCGCTGTCGGCCTGCGCCGCCGAGATCGAGGCGAAGCGGCTGCGTCACGCGCCGCTGCGGGAGCCGGCTCTCACCCAGCAGCTGGGCACCGCCGTCACCGGGCATCTCGAACTGCCGCGTGGCTTCGCGATCAGAGTCAGCGAGATCATCCGGGAGGAGGCCGTGCGGCTGGTCGAGTCCGGTGTCTGGAACGCGCGGCTGTGCCCGCCACGCCGCGGCAGCTACGTCGCCGCCCCTGGCGAGCTCGGGCTGGCCGGAGGCAGCCGCAGCGTCACCACGAGGCCGGCCGGCTCGCCAAGCGCGTAGCGGATGTCGCCGCCCGAGGCGGCCAGCAGGGTCGTCGCGATGCTGAGCCCGAGGCCGGAGCCGCCGATGTTGACGTTGCGCCGGCTGCGCCAGAAACGGCGCCCGATGCTCGCCAGCTCGTCGACGGTGACTCCGGGTCCCTGGTCGCTCACCCGGATGAACACGTCACCCGCCGGCTCACCCAGGTGACGCGCCACGGGGCGGGTGGCGGCGACGGTGGGGAGGTGGGCGGCGAGCAAGGTGGCGTCGCGGGCGGTCTGGCCGCCGCCGTCGCGCGCGGCGTCCGGGCCGGGTGCGTCACCGGCGGCGCCCGGCCCGCCGGGACCGTCGGGACCGTCGGGACCGTCGGGACCCAGGCTCACGGTCACTGTGACGGTCGAGTCCAGCGGGGAGAACTTCAGCGCGTTGTCGAGTACCGCGTCCAGCGCGCCCTCAAGGGCGTCGACGTCGGTCACCGCCGACACGCTGGTCAGCCCGGTCACGTCGACGCTGACGCCGCGGGCGTCGCCCATCGGCCGCCACGCGGCGACCCGCTCGTCGACGACGGCACGGACGTCGATCTTCTCCGGGCGCGCCACGTGGTGCTCGGCCCTGGCCAGCGCGAGCATCTCGTCGAGGACCCGGACCAGCCGGCGCGCCTCCACCCGGGTCTCCCCCACCTCCTCCTGCCACTGGTCCGGCAGGTCCATCGCGAGGTTCTCGATCCGCAGCAGCAGCGCCGACAGCGGGTTGCGCAGCTGGTGGGAGGCGTCCGCGACGAACGCGCGCTGCGCCTCGACGGCGTCCTCCACGTGGCCGGCCATCTCGTTGAACGACAGGGTCAGCCGGCGCAGCTCCAGCGGCCCGGCGCTGCCCAGCACCCGGGCCGAGAGCCGGCCCGTCGCGATCTCGTGGGTGACCAGGCCCAGGTCGTGCACCGGGCGCAGCACCCAGCGCGTCAGCCGCACGGCGGCTCCCACCCACAGGCAGGTGACGACGACGGCGGCGGCCAGCAGCCACAGCCACCAGCGCAGGATCCGGCCGGACAGCCGGCCCGTCGGGGAGATCGTCACCGCCGCGCCGACGACGTCCCTGCCGGAGACGACCGGTTCGGCCACCACCAGCGGGCGGTCCTGCCAGGGCCAGATCTGGCCGGGGTCGCTGGACCGGCGGCCTCGCAGGGCGCCCTGCAGAGCGGGGCGCAGCTCCTCCACGCGCGCGTCGACTCCCGGGCTCGACGCGGCGCGCACGTCCTCGTTCAGGTCGACGACCACCGCGGCGATCCCGTACAGCTGCTCGTAGTGGGTCAGCTCGTCCCGCAGCTCCTGGTCCCCGTCGCCCGCCGGCGCCTGGCCGGCGATGCCCGCGAACCGCGAGGTGTCCGCGAGCCGGTCGACGAACATCTGCTGCTGCTGGCTCTGCGCGACGCTGCGCCCGAGGGGCACACCCAGCGCGGCCAGCGTCGCCGTCATGAACGCGAGCAGGATCGTGAGCAGCCTCGTGCGCATGCTGGTGCCCTGGCCTTCTGTCAGTGCCCCGCGGCGGCCCCGGGGCCTAGTCCGGTCAACGGGCCGCGGGGCGAGCGCCGGTGACGCCTCGGGCGGTCAGGGCGGTACGCAGCTCGCGGACGGCGACGTGGTGGCGCGACTTGACCGTGCCGGTCGGGATGCCGAGCGCGGCGGCG
Organism: Pseudofrankia coriaricola; assembly: GCF_032027725.1. Classification (NCBI taxonomy): domain Bacteria; kingdom Bacillati; phylum Actinomycetota; class Actinomycetes; order Frankiales; family Frankiaceae; genus Pseudofrankia; species Pseudofrankia coriaricola. The sequence continues at coordinate 4,870 of NZ_JASNFO010000024.1, forward strand.
ACCTCCGCGTGGGAGCGGTCGAGCCAGTGCAGGTGCACCAGGGTCGCCCGCTGCGGCGCGGACAGCGTCTCGAGCGCGGTGGCGAGGATGTGGCGCAGCAGCACCGCCTCGAGCTGGTCCTGCCCGGCCGGATCGGACAGGACGGGCAGGTTGTCGGTCAGTTCGAGCGGGCGGGTGGCCCGCCGGCGCAGCCAGTCGACGGCCACGTTGTGGGCGACGCGGAACAGCCAGCGCCGCAGCTCCTCGTCGCAGGTCAGGCCGGTGAGCAGGTCGGCGTGCCGCCAGGCGCGCAGGAACGTCTCCTGGACGATGTCCTCGGTGCGCCCCGGGTCGCCCGGCAGCAGCCGGGACACATAGCGCTCCAGGGCGGGGCCGCAGTCACGGACCAGGTGCTCGCCGAAGTGCCGCCGCCGGGCCGCGTCGGCCCGTTCTGGAGCGGGCGCGGGCACGCTCGTCATGGGCAGTCCCTCCGCCGGGCGTCCGGTGTCAACGGTGGCCGAGCTGACGCCACGTCAGGCTACGGTCACGCCGCCGGGCGCGGACCGATTTGAGAGGGATTTGAAGCTCTTACGCCGAATATTTACCTGTTGGCCAAGAGAGGGCCCGGCCAGCAGCGCGTCGGCCGGTGAAGAGCCGGCCAGCGGCGCCTGTCAGTTCGACGGGACGTCGTCGGAGACGAGCCGCAGCAGGTCGTCGGTGCTCGGGTCCGTCAGGTCCGCGACCCGCTGGGCCTGGATCTCGGTCATCCGCTGGAACACCTGCCTGGCGAGCCGGCCGTTGCCGAAGCCGCGTACCCGAGGGACCCGGGAAAAGTACTCGACGACCGCCGCGCGCGCCGGCTCGGTCAGCTCGTACTCGTGCTGGGCGCACTGCGCCGTGACGATGCCGGTCAGCTCCTCGTCGGCGTAGTCGTCGAAGGTGATCGTGCGGGTGAACCGGGACGCGAGACCCGGGTTCGAGTCGATGAACCCGGACATCTCGCCGGGATAGCCGGCGACGATGACGACGGCCCTGTCACGGTGGTCCTCCATCAGCTTCACCAGGGTGGCGACCGCCTCCTGGCCGAAGTCGTTGCCCACCCCCGGCGGGACCAGCGCGTAGGCCTCGTCGATGAACAGCACCCCGCCGAGGGCCCGGCGGAACACCGCCGTCGTCTTCGGCGCCGTGTGGCCGATGTACTCGCCGACCATCGCCGACCGGTCGGCCTCGACGAGGTGGCCGCGCTCGAGCATCCCGAGCGCGGTCAGCAGCCGGCCGTAGAGGCGGGCCACGGTCGTCTTGCCGGTGCCCGGGTTGCCCGCGAAGATCAGGTTTCGGGACAGCGGCGGCGCGGCGAGCCCGGCCTCCTGCCTGCGGCGCACCGTCTGCATGAGCTTCACCTGCGCGCCGACGTCCCGCTTCACGCGCTCCAGGCCGACCAGGCCGGCGAGCTCCGCCAGCAGGTCGTCGAGCGACTCGACCGGGGGCGCGTCCGGCAGGTCGTCCGCCTCTCCGTCGGCCCCGGTGCCGCCCCGGCCACCCGCCGCGGCCGTCGCCGGCCCCGTCCCGCCAGGGCCCTCGGCCGCGCCGTCCCGGCCGGACGCGGGGATGTTGACGGTCCGCACCCGGGTGACCGTGCAGCGCTCGAACGTCGGCGCGCCGCCGTCGGCGAGGCTCAGGTCGGTGTCCGTGTCGTGGATACGCAGGCCGGCGACGCGGGGCGTGGCCCGGGCGCCGACGTGCAGCGCGGGGAACGCGGCCGCCGTGATCTCGCCACCCTCGAACGCGCCGGCGGCGTCGTCGCCGACGAAGACGCCGTTCTTGCCGGTGCGCGCCACCCGCAGGCCGCTGACGGTCGGGGCGGCCGCGCGCCAGACAACCAGGCCGGAGCCGGTCGCGTCCGCGATCTGGCAGTCGGTGATCTGGGCCTCGCCGCGCTCGGCGACCACCACACCGGCGGCGCCGGTGCGCTCGACCCGGCATCCGGTGAGCGTCGCCTTCGCGCCCGAGCCGATCCGGATGCCCACGTCGGCGCTGTCGGTGACGACGCAGCCGGTCGCCGTCGCGGTGGCCGGCGCCGCCGCGTTCGCGCTGATCCCGACGCCGTTGCCGGCCAGCTCACAGCCGTGCGCGGTCAGCGTCGCGTCCTGCTCGGCGTGCAGCGCCGACATGGCCGCGCCGCTGACCCGGCCACCCTCGACGCGGACCGCGGCCCGGCCGACCGCGTGCACCCCGTGCTCGGGAGTGGTCCGCAGGTGCGCGTCGACGAGGGTGACCGACGAGGCGCCGGCCGCGTGGACCGCGCTGTAGCCGGCCTCCTCGATGGCCAGGCCGCGAAGGGTGGCCAGGCCCGCGTCGGCGACGAACACCCCGTTGGCCGCCGGCCGGAACACCCGGCCGCCGTCGGCCGTGATGACCGCCGAGCCGCGCGCCACCAGGGCGGAGGTGCCGACGCGCTCCAGCACGCAGCCGGTGAGCGTCACGACGGACGCCCCGGCCGCGACGACGCCGGCGCGGGCGGGCGAGCGCAGCCGGCAGCCGGACAGTGTCACCGTCGCGGCGCCCTCGACGAGCAGCCCGTCCGTGCCGACAGCCTCCAGCTCGCAGTCGTCGGCGACCACCTCGGGCCCCGGCCGCGCGGCGGTGCCATCCGTCTCTCCGGAGCCGTTCGCGTCTCCTCGGCCATGGACGTCCCCTGAGCCGCTCCCGCCGGTGGTGGGGCCGGGGGCGGCGGCCGCGGCGCTCGCGCCCGCCGCCGCGCCCACGCCGGGCGCGCCGGGGAGCCCCGGCGAGGAGCCGAGAACGCGGACGCCCTCGGTACCGGCGCCGCGCACGGAGCAGCCGCGCAGCCGGACCGTCGCCGTGTCCTCGACGAGCACGCCGCTGCGGCCGGTCCCGGTGATCTCGCAGCCGTCGGCGCTCGCGGTGGCCTGGCCGCGGGCGCGCAGGCCGGAACCGGTGGTCCGGGAGATCCGGCAGCCCCGCAGGGTGACGGCCGCGCCGGCGCTGGCGACGACACCGGTGCCGTCCACGTCAGTGACGACGCAGCCTTCCAGGGTGGGCCCGCCGGTGCCCGCGGCATGCGCGCCGGCCAGCTGGGCGCCGCTGATCCGGCAGTCGCGCAGCGTCGGCGAGGCGTCGCCGACGATCTCCACCCGGCCGTTGACGATCTCGCACCCTCGCAGGGTCGGCGCTCCCCCGTCGATGACGACCGCGGGCAGCGACGGGTCGGTGCCCACGATGACCAGACCGGACAGCACCGCCGAGCCGCGCAGGACGAGCGGGCCTCCGCCCGCGAGCCACACGGTGCCGCCGCCGGCCGCCGCGGCGAGCGTGACATCCCCGTCGATCAGGAGGTTCTCGGCGTAGCGGCCAGGCGGGAGCGTCACGGTCTGGCCGGGCGCGGCCGCCTCGAGCGCGGCGGACAGAGGCCCCGACACAGGCCCCGGCCCCGGTACAGGCCCCGGCACGGGCACGGGCGGCGGGCCGAACGGGGCTGGCGCCGCCCATCCGCCGGCTCCCGCCGGGGGAGCCTGCGGGGGGCTCGCCGCCGGCGCCGCCTGCTGTCGTGGCCTTCGCATCCTGTGGTCCGCTGTCCTTCCGCGTATCCGCGGCCGTCGCGTCGTCCGCGTGCCGCCTACTGGGTGCCGACCGGGAGTTCAGGCCCTTCGCCGAGCGCCGGGCCATAACCGCCTGAACCTCATTGTGGTCCCCGGCGCGCGGGAAGCGCGGGCCGGGGCGCCGGCAATCCGCATGGCGGCGCACGGCGCGCCAAACCGCCGGCCGTATAATCGGGTCGAACGGGCGTGACGTCCAGCCGGAGCACCCTCGTCTGAGCGGGCGACGGCGGCTCCCGGCGGGTGAGAATCGCTGGCGAATGACGGGTTGGTGACGTGGTGGAGCAGCTCGACGGGTGGCTGCGGCTGGCGAATCTGAAAGGGTTCCTGGTCGCGCTGTCAGAAATAGTCGACTATCGGTTCGGCGAGCTGGACTGGGGCGCCGTCGAGACCGGTCTGGAGGCTGGGCCGGATGACGACGAGTGGTTCACCTATCCGCTCGTCGGCCGCATTGCCCTGGAGATCGCCGTCTCCCGGACCCAAGAAGAGGGCGATATCGACGTCAGGCTGCTGTTCCCCGCCGACGAACCTTGTCTCGGGAAACAGATCGAGGTCGCCTGGATGATTTTCAACCGTTTCGAGATCTCACCGACCTTCGAAATGATCGACTGAGGTCGTCGTGTAACGCCGCGCGGGCGGCCGCCGGGGGCGCCGTGCCACGGTTCGGGCGTCCACCGCGGGAGTCACCCGAGAAGGGCCAGCGCGGCCTCCAGGTACGGATTCTCTGCGTCGGGCGCGGCCGTCCAGGACGCCAGCCGCGCCTCGTCGGGCGCCGACGCGCCGCTTGGGACCGGCGCCGGTGTCGCGGTCGGGGTCGGGCTCGGGGGCTCCGTCGATGATGGCGTGGCCGTGGGAGTGGGAGTCGGGGCCGCCGTCGGGCTCTGGGTGGACGTCGGGGTCGGAGTCGGGGTCGTCGTGGACGTGGGAGTCGGCGTCGGGCCTGGGGTCGCGGTCGGGCTGAGCGTCGAGGTCGGAGTCAGGGTCGGGATCAGCGTTGAGGTCGGGATCAGCGTCGGTGCTGGGACTGAGGTCGAGGTCGGCACCGGCTGCGGTGGGACCGAGGTATGCCCGGACGTCGGGGGCGGCTGTGTGTTCCCGGGATGCGGAGCCGTGGACGGCGTCACGGTCGGCGCCGGCGCGGGCGGGCTGGTCGGCGACGGGGTCCCGGGAGGCGTCGGCGGCACGGACTGTGAAGGGGACACCGACGGGGAAGGCGACGGCACGGGGGAAGGCGGGGGTGGGGGCGGGGCGCTCGGCTCCTCGAGCAACCAACGCTTGAGGAACAGGCTCAGCGTGCGGTCGGCGACCCGCTCCCCCGCGATCCAGCCGACCTCGGCTAGGCCGCCGACGTGGAAGAACCGCCCCGAGGCGTAGCCGTGGACGAGGCTGCGCCCGAGGCCGATCGGGAGGCCGGTGATGAGTGTGCTCGCGGCGCTCTCCCCGGGGCTGGCCCACTGCCACTCGTCGCCGAACAGGCCCCCCACCGTCCAGCTGCTCGCCGCCGAGAGAAGCGGGTTGAAGACGGCCCCGTACGCGCCGGTGTCATAGGTGAGGCCGCGCCACCGCGGCGCGTACTCGTTGCCAGCGAACTCCGTCTCCCAGTCGTCCCTGGGAATGTGCCGGTTGTAGGGGAAGCCGTTGTCGACGTTGCCGAAGCCCTGGCGCCACCGGCCGAGGCCGCCGATCTGGTGCAGCGTCGTCGCGCCGGTCCGGAACGCCCCGCCGACCAGTGAGTTCAGCACGGTCTTCTCGACCCACTTCCAGCTGAACGGGTCGTCCTTGTGCTCGCCGGCCATCCCGTTGAACACCAGCTGGCTGGCGAACCGGGCCGGGAAGTCCAGGAGGACGTCCTGCGTGTAGTCCAGGAGCGCCCGGCGCGCGACCAGCAGGCTCCGCGGGATGAACTCGCCGACCAGCCCGTCCCCGGCCCGGTACTGCCGCATGTTGAGGTACCGGTTGACCCGGTTCCAGCCCCTGATCTCGTTGAGCGCGCCCCGGTAGTCCATCTCGCGGCCGGCCAGGTCCCAGTGTCCCTGCGGGGTGGCGACGACGCGTCGCCGTCCCAGCGGGTCACGCTCCCAGACCCGGCCGGAGAGGGTGCGGATCCGTAGCAGATCGCCGTTCTCGTTCGTCTCCCGCCACTGCCCGTGGAAGGTCTCGGTCTCGCGGTACCGGCCGGGGAGGTTGACCCGCTCCCGGATGACCTGGCCCTGGTCGAGCTCCCGCCAGGTGCCAAAGCCCGTCTTCGCGGCGGTCGGCCGGCCCACCGGGGGCGGCGGGGGCGGCGGGGCCCCCGGCGTGCCGGGGTCGGGTGGCCTGGGCGCCGTGTACTCGAGGACCCTGCCCGCGTTCGACTCGCGCAGCACTCGCTGGCCATCGACGCTGAGGTCCTGCCAGACAGGGGCGCGCGCCGGGATGCGGCCCATCCCCGCGACCGGCTCGGTTCCCCAGACAGGTTTCCCATCGGCGCCGGTTCCGTGCCCCCATTGCCGCGTGGCCTCGGTGCGGCCCACCGGGGCGCCGTCGCCGTCGAACACCTGCGAGCGCCAGCCGGTGCCGTCGTGGAAGGTGCGCAGGGTGGTGCCCTGGTCGAGGGCCCGGCTGTCCCGCACGAGGACCCAGACGTTCTCGTCCTTGCCACCGTTCCTGACGGTCACCTCGAGGTAGTCCCGGAAGGACTCGTCGAAGTGGTCGGCGAATCGCCGGTCGAGGTAGCTGGTCGGGCGCGTGTTGCGCGCGCTGATCCGCGTCCCGGCGAACTCCTTCGCGTCGACGGCGAGATCCTGTCCGTTGACCCGGACCCTCAGCTGGATGCCGTCCTGGTCGATCTTCCAGGCCCATCTTCCCCGGCTCGGGTGGCCGTGACCGGTGACCGTCACCGTGATCGGGTTGCCGCCGGCGTCCTGGACTCGCCACGCGTCGGTCCGGCCGACCAGCTCGCCGTTCGTGTCCCGGGTGACCGAGACGGTGCCTGGGCTGTCGAGGTTGACCGCGGTGTGCGACGCGCCCTCGGCGAGACCCAGGTCGTACACCGGCCGGTGCCCGGGCAGGTAGGTGACGACGTCGCCCGCGTCGCCGACCGTCTGGCGGACGACGACCTCCACGCCGTTCTCCGTGACGGTGTCGACCCAGTGCGGCCCGCCGCTCGGGAAATGGCGCGCCCCGGCCGCCAGCACCGTGCCGCCGGGCGCCGTGCCGTCCAGCTCCTGCCAGAACAGGTCGCGCCGGCCGGCGTAGACACTTGGGTCGGGGTGTGCCATCCAGCGCGTGCCGCCGGCCTGGCCGACCACCCCCGCGTCGGCGCGGCCGATCTCCAGGACGTTGCCGTTCTCCAGCCTCCAGGTCCCGCGCGCGAAGTGGCCGTCGTGGGTGAAGTCGGAGAAGGTGCCGTTCGTCCGGTCCCGCACCGTCCGCACCCCGCTGGCGACCTGGTTGCCCTGGGCGTCGCGCTCGATCCAGCGAAACGCCCGGAAGCGGCTGTCACCGATGTCCCAGCCGGGCGCTGGATCGCCGGGGGCGCCCCGGCGGAGCCGGATGTCGCTCGGCCTGGGGAAGTCGACGTCGCCGATATCGCGACGAACCCGCCACCAGCCCGGTTCGTCCGCCGGGCCGACCGCGCCCAGATCCTGCCTGGCCGTCCAGAGCTGTCGCGGCGGGCGCAGCTCGGCGTACCGCTGCAGGTCCAGCGCGTGGCCGCCGCTCATCGCCTCGCTGCCGCGGGTCAGCTCGCTCTGCGGGGAGAACTGCGCGAAGCGGTCCGTCGGCCGGCCGGCGGCGTCCAGCTCGTGGACCAGGTAGTCGAACGCGTCGCGCGGGCGGTGCGCGCCGACGAAGGGGAAATGGCCTTTCCCGAACACGGCGGGGTAGTACCGCTGCGCGACCTCGCCCGTCGTAGCCCGGTCGACCCAGCCACGGCCGTACCGGACCCGCTCACCTTCCGCGACGAGGCTGTGGTCGGCGCCGAAGCGGTGCCAGCCCCACCGGCCGGACACCTCCTGCTCGGCGCGCACCAGGCCGCCGTCGGGCAGGTTCAGGTACTCGCGCACCCGCGGCCCCGTCGGCCCGAGCAGGCCCGCCTGATGGTCCCACCACATGCCGTCCGGGATCTCGTCGTACGTGCGGTAGCCGCGCCTGGCCTCGAAGTGGTCGAGGCTGCGCCCGGTGTCACGCCACTCGATCCAGTGGTGCCGGCCCCTGGCCCTGCCGAAGACCTCCAGCAGGTTGCCGTTCGAGAGCCGTTCGCGGACGTAGGCGGCCGTCCTGTACCGCGAGAGCGGGTCGACCAGCCGCAGCTCGCCGGCCCGGCCGGTCACGACCTCGCCCCTGCCGCCGTAGTCGGGTGTCCGGGTCGCGCCGCTGGCGTCTCCCGGGATCGGTTCGCGCCGTTCCCAGGTCCGCCCGGCGTGGTCGATCTCGAACGTCGCCCCGGACCGGTCGCCGCCGCGGGCGAACGCCGACACGCGCTCGCGGCTCAGCGTCCCGTCCAGGTCGTACAGCCGGAAGTCGCCCCCGTGGCGGCCCGCGGTGGTCGTGACCCGGACATGGGTACCGTCCCAGGCCGCCTCGGCCCCGCGGACCTGGACGAACCTCGCGGGCCCGGTCCCGCCCTGGAGGCGCGCGAGCACCTCGACGTCGAGGTCACCCGTCGTCGCGTTGCGCGCCGCCCGGATGACCAGGCCGCTGTCCTGCCCGTGGGCCGGCCCCAGCCGGATGTTGTCCAGCCGCGCCGGCTGGCCGTCAGCGCGCAGGACGATCGTCATGTCGCCGTTGGTGAGCTCCCGGCCGCCGCCCGGAAGGGCCTGGGCCTGCCAGCCCGGCGGGGCGGTGTGGGCGGCGGCCCCGGGGCCGCCAGGCCCGTGACCGGAGGGCGGCGCGCCGCCGGCGGACGCCAGGTGCTGCTGCTGGGGCTGATGGTGCCAGCCGGCGCCGCCAGCCGGGGGCTGCGCGGGGGCGGTGGGGTGACTGCCGGCCGTGGGGTGACTGCCGCCCGCAGGCGTGGGGTGACTGCTGCCGGTCGGCGCGGGATGGCTGGCGCTGGTCGGCGTGGGGTGACTGGCGCTGGTCGGCGCGGCATGACTGGCATTGGTCGGCGCGGGTGGAGGGTGGGCCACCGTGCCGTCGGCGGCGTAGCGGTAGGAGGTGCCGTCGGCGCGGGTGATCGTGCCGCCGCGCTCGGCGGCGGCGTGGGCCAGGCCTTCCTCGACGGTGCCGTCCACGTGGCGGAGGGTCGCCGTGCCGGCGGCGTGGTCGACGGTGAGGTGGGCGTAGAGGTGGTGGCCGGGGTCCTGGAGGAACCTCCCGCTGCCGGTGAGCTGGCCGGCGCCGTCGAACTCCCGGAAGTCCGCGACGCGGGCGCCCGACCCGTCCAGCAGCACGACGTCCTCGAAACCGGTCACGTCGGCGAGGTCGTCCGTGGTCAGCGCCGTGACACGGACGCCGTCGCCCTCGATCTCCTCGAAGGCACCACGGTAGACGTCACGGGCACCCGGATCGATGATCCGCCCGAGCCGGCCCTCGGCCGCGGTGGTGACCGTCAGGTGACGCCCATCCGCCAGGAACCGCGCCTCCGTGCCCGCCCAGGTCACCGGCGAGGCCGCGAGCGCGTGCGGCGGCCTGGAGGGCCAGGCGTGGACCATCCGCCCTCGCCGGGTGACCTGGACCCAGTGGGTGAGCTCGCCAGTGTTGCCGCGGACGCCGACGGGTCCGCCCTCGATGAGAACCCGGGCCTTGTTGCCGACCCACAGGCCGGCGGCGTCCGCGTAGGCCGCGGCGTCAAGCGTGACCCTCTCGGCGTCGACGTGGCGCAGGAAGAGGCTCTTGAGCTCCGGGCCCGGAGAGTTGGCGAGGTGCGGCGCCATCTTCGCCGGGCTGACGGTGTAGACGCCGTTGGTCCAGTGCCCCTCCGGGCTCATGCGCGGAACGGGCAGGCTGTGGCTGAAGGTGGTGAGGGCGACCGGCGCGTGGGCGCCGTCGGCGGAGACGAGGTGGTAACCGCCGTGCGGGTCGGCGGCGAGCCGCAGGTCGCCGGTGACGCCGCCGTCGGCGTGGTGCCAGACCGCGGAACCGTCGGCCGCGACCTCGACATGCCCAAGCGGCGTCCCGTCCGCGGCGGCATGGGTGATATGGGCCTCGGTGAGCGTCCCGCCAGCGTCGAGAGAGAGATGCGTGCCGTCGGGCCGGTGCAGGTGGAACCCGCCGTCGCCGTGCGGGGTGTAGCGCAGGTCGCTGCTGACGGCCTTGCCGTTCGGCTCGAACCAGGTGGTCGTCCCGTCGGACCTGATCCGGGTACGGCCGAGGGCGTCCCCGTTCTCGAGGGTGTGACGCAGGTTCGCGTGCAGGATCTTGCCGTCGGCGTCGAGCTTCATCCGGTTCCGGCCCGCGGTGAGGGTCACCGATCCGTCGGCGTCGCGCGTGACGGCCCAGGGGCGAGGGTGGCCGGCGATCCGGGCGGTGCCGTCGGCGTGCAAGAACACGTCGAACGCCGGGTCACTGCCCACCGACGCCACCAGCCGGCGTGGCTGGGCCGAACCGCCACCCCCGGGCACGCCTTCGGAGGGATCCGGCGCCGAGGAGGGCACCGGGCGCGGTGGCTCGCCGGGCGGCTTCTCCCCACCACCCCCCGAGCCCGCCTGGGGCCGTTCGCCCGCGGGCGGCTCCGTGACTGCGGAGTGCTCGGCGCCACCGGGCGACCCGACGGCGCCTTCAGCCGTTCCCGGGGGCGGGTCGGCGCGCGCGACGGCGCCGGCGGACGGCGCCTCCGCGGCGGTGCGGGCGGCCGGCGCCTCTGCGGCGGTATGGGCCGCCGGCACGTCCGCGGCGGTCACGGCCCGTGCCGCGTCGCCGCCCGTTGCTGGGCCTGGCGTCGTCAGCTCGGCGTGGGCGTGGGCGTGGGCCAGGCGCGTCTCGGCCGCGCGCCGGTCGACCATCGCCGTGATCATCGCGTCGGGGTCGCGCGCGCCGGCGACCACCGCGGCGTCGAAGGCGGCGTGCGCCTGTGACACCTCCTCGGCGGCGCGCTGGTGCGCCGTCGCCGCGTCCACCAGCTCACCCGGCTCGCCAGCCGCGGCGTCCTGCCGTGCCCAGTGCCGTTGCTGGGGCTGCTGATGCCAACCGGCCCGGCCATCGGACGTCGACGCGCCCGCGCCCACCAGCGGCCGTTCCGACGTGCCGGCCCCGGCCGGCGGCCGGAACTCGGGCCGGACCGGTAGGCCGACCCCGTCGGTCGACGCCGTGGCGGCGGCGGGCCGCGCGCCGTGGCGCTGGGCGGCGACGCCGGCGGCCTCCGGGCGGCGCGCGGCCTCGTCCAGACCGGCCCCGCCGTGGCCGGCGCTGGCCGCGTCAACCAGGTGCCGGCTGCCGGCCGGCCCGGTCTCGGCGAGCAGTTCGGAGGTGTCCGGCGTGTGCGGAGCCGGCTCCGCGAGCCCCCGGTCCGCCGCCGACGACGTGCCATGCGCCCGGGCCGGCGTCTCGTCACCCGCGTGGAGACCCTCGCGAACTCGATCCGGCGTGGTGGCCGTTCGGCTGGCGCCGTCGGGCAGGCCCCCCAGGTCGTGGGTGGCCCCGGGGCCGATCCGTACCTCCGCGCCGTCGAACGCCATGTCCCGGCCCGTCGCGGCGGCGGGAACTGACGAGGCCGCGCGGGCCTCGGCCGGCAGCCTGGGCGCCGCGTCGAGCGGGGCCGTACGCGCCGCGCCGAGCGTGCCCGTGCGGGGCGCGTCGAGCGCGGCCCGCGCGCCGGGCGCCGACACGGCCGTGTCGGCGCCAGTGGCCCGGGTGACGGGCGCGGCGGTCTCGGCGCGGGAGAAGTCGATCGCGAAGGTGTCGCCGCCGGTGCGCAGGGCGGTGACGTGTTCCGCGTTGGTGATGAGCTTGTGCTCCAGCGGTCTGAAATCCGCGAGCGCCTCCCCGAGGCGCCTCGCGGCGTGCACCTGCCCGAGCAGGTCCACCGCGTGCGTGGGTGCCAGGTGCGCCGCCCCGAACACCGCCGCGCCGCCCGCGGGAAGCGACATACGCCCCGTGGCCGCGAGCGCGCCGGTGTCGGCGAACGCCCGCGCGCCGGCATGGCTCATCGGGCTCGCGAGCTGGCCCGCCGCGGCCGCGGCGCCGTGCGGGAGGATCAGGCCGGACGCACCCGTGGCGAGCGACGCGGACGCTCCGGCGGGTTCGAGCAGCGTCGCCGCGCTCGGGCCGAGGAGCGGGTTGTGGCCATATCCGAATCCGAGCCCCGATCCCGTCACGTGTCCGCCGGCCGCCGAGAGTGCGTGCTCCATCCCCGCGCCTGGGTACGGGCCGGCCGGGGAGTGGATGCTGAGCAGCGCGTCGCCGAGGTGCGCGCCGGTGTGGGTGGCGGCCCCGGCGGCGCCGGGGAGATAGTCGGCTAGGCCCAGGTACTTCGGGATCTGGAAGCCGCGGCCCAGGATGGCGAGGTCGTGAGCGCCCCAGACCCCGAGAGCCCCGATCTCGTTGGCTTCGAGCGGGGTGAAGATCCGTAGCCATTTCAGGTCGTGGAACTGGTTGGCGAAGCCCGCTTTCGTGCTCTGCCATGGGTGCAGTGCCTTGAGCTGGGCGAGCTGTTTGGCGGCGCCTGCCTTCAGGCCCTGCCAGGGGTGCATCGCCGTCAGCGCCTGCCAGGGGTGCAGCGCCCGCAGCGTCTTCGGCAGTTCGACGAGGGTCACGAAGCCGCGCAGGGCGAGCACGCGGGCGGCGTCGGCGGCCTTGCCGAGGATCGCGACGACGTCGTACGCCTTGACGACCAGGAACGGCAGCGTCAGCGCCCGGGAGAAGTCCCAGGCGCTGATGGCGACCTTGCCCGCGCCCTTCAGCAAGTCCAGCGCCCCGGAACCAAGGGCCTTCCACGTCTTCAGCGCCATGAGCGGCTTCGTCGTCGGCGCCACCGCCATCAACAGGCCGAACAACAAACCCCAGCCATTCGTGTCACCGTTGGCGTAGTCGACGACCGCCTTCGCCGCGAGCACCACGTTCAGCGCGAACGCGAGCAGCCCGAGCGGGCCACCGACGACGAGCGCGACCAACGTGATCACGATCGCGACCTCGTTGAACGCATCCCAGAACTGCTGACACCCCGTCTTCGGCGAAACAATCGCCCTCGCCGCCTCGCGGATCGCACTCGTCGCCGACGACGCGGCCTTACCCAGATCCGCCTGCGCGTTGATGGCGTCCGTACGCAACCCCGCAAGCGCCGGATCATCCGGCGCCAACCCCTCCGCCTGCGCATGCGCCGCATCCGCACGACCCTGCGCGTCACGCATCGCCCGGATATAACTACGCACAGCCGGCTCTGCCTGCTCAAACGCACTATGCACACCGGCGATGAAATTACGGATCGCACCGTTCACCGTATCCCGCAGATAATCCGCGGTCTTACCGACGAACGCCCCGTCGCCGGTACTGCGGACAACCGCGGTCAACTCGTCATGAACCCTCGACGCCTGCCAACGCATCTTCCACATGAAATCCGCGACACCCACCAACGCATCCGGATCACCCGGCGTCGGATCCCGCTCCAGGTGGAGCCGCGACCAGTCGGTCGGCCGACCACCCACCCGCGCCTCCCCACCGCGTCGGCGTCCGGTCCCCTCGCGTTCACCGCGAGGTCGCCAGAAGTTCCGCTATGGTCAACGCAGCCGAGCCGGCCGAGGTTCATTCGCCGGCCAGCGTGGGTTCACCCTGGCGGCCGGGTTTCACCGTGACCCGGTCAGACGAGCAGCGCGAGCGCGGCCTCCACGTGCGGGTCCTCGGAGTCGGCCGCTATGGGCCGGATCACCGGGTGCGGCCGGCCGGGGGGCGCCGGTGACGCGCCGCTCGGCGTCGGGGCTGGTCCTGTCTGCGACGGGCTCGACGTCGGCGTCGGGGTGGACGGGGACGTCGGCGTCGGCGTCGGCGTCGGCGGGGTGCTGGGCCCGGACGTGGCACTGGCGGTTGGGGTCGGCGAGGGCGTCGGGGGTGGAGCTGGGCTCGAGGTTGGTGTCGGCATCGGGCTCGACGTGGGAGTCGGGGTCGGGGTGGGTGCCGGAGTTGGGGCAGCGTGCCGGGCCGGGTCGAAGTACTGGTCGTAGAGGTACCGCCCGGCAAGGCGTTCGAAGGTGCGCTCCCCCAGGATGAAACCGATGTCGGCCAGGCCGCCGCGGTGGAAGAACCGGCCGGAGGAGTACGCGTGGGCGCCGGTGCGCACGGAGCCGATCGTGCCGCCCACCGCGAGCGAGCTCAGGGCGTAGGCCCCGCCCTCCCGCAGGGACTTACCGAGGTCGCCGTTCGACGTCACCAACGCGACGCCGGTGTTGGCCAGGAACGAGATGGCCGGGCTCGCGAGCAGCGTCGACGTCGTGTAGTCGTAGGTGATGGTCCGCCAGCGCGGCGGGTTCTCGTTGCCCGCCCACTCGTTCGACCAGTTCTTGTCCTGGTTGTACGGGTTGCGGGTGTAGTGCTTGCCGCCGTCGACGTTGGCCAGGCCGTCGCGGTATCCCTTGAGCGGGCCGGGCTCGTGCAGTGCTGTCACGCCGCCCTTGAGCACGCTGTTGATGCCCGCGCCCAGAACGCCGCCGCGCAGGAACTCCGCCAGGGTCATGTCCCGGTGCTCAGTGGCCTGGAAGTAGATCTCCTGGGAGAGGGTGCGGGCCGTGAGGTCGATGGTGAACTCCTGCGCCCAGTCGAGCGTCAGCTTCGTCCAGACCCGCCGGGAGACGGGGATGAACTCGCCGGCGAGCCCGTCCGTCGCGACGAACTGGCGGCGGTTGGCCTCTCGCAGGTAACGGTTCACGCCGCGGAACTCGTTGGTCGCGCCGCGGAAGTCGATCTCGCGACCGACGATCTCCGTCCGCTCGCCGCCGGTGATGCGGTGCCGGCCGAGGGCGTCGCGTTCGTAGATCCGCCCGCTCAGCGTGCGATGGCGCAGCAACTTCCCGCCGGCGTCGGTCTCCCGCCACTGGTGGTGGAAGTTCTCGGTCTCCCGGAAGATCCCCGGCCGGTTCGCGACCTCGAGCCGCTGGCGGAACACCCCGCCAAGGTCGAACTCCCGCCACTGGCCCCAGCCGGACGGCATGTCGGGCGGGCGGGGCGTGAGGTACTCGCGGACGCGGCCCCCGGCCGACTCCCGCAGCACCTGGCCGTTCGCGTCGACGTCGCGCCAGTCGGCCGCGGCGCGGCCCGCCGGCGCCTCGGCGGACCAGCGGCCGGACGGGTCCGAGGAGCCCCGCGGCCGGAACTCACGGGTGGCGGCGGAGGTGGCGTCCTCGACCCCGTCGGCGTCGTAGCGCGCCGAGTGCCAGCCGCCGGCGTCGTCGCGGTGGGCCCGCAGCGTCGTGCCCTTGTCGAGCGAGCGCAGGTCGCGGACCAGCTGGAGCTTGCCGTCCGCGCCGGCGACGAAGTCGCGGTACGAGTCGTCCCAGGCGCCGGTCCAGCGCTCGGCCCGGCCGCTCACCCGTAGCCCCGCCGTCCCGTCGGCGTGCTCCCAGGCCCAGTCGGGCCTCAGCGGGTCGCCGTGCCCGGCGACGACGGCCCGGCCGCCGCTGCCTGGCCAGGTGTCGGAGCGGGCCACGACCTGGCCCATCGTGTTGTGGGTGACCGAGACCGCGTCGGGGTCGCGCGGGAGGGGCCGCCCGTCCACGAGACGGGACGGGTCGTGGACCGGCCGGCCGCCGGGGGCGTAGGTGACGACGTCGCCGTTGTCGGCCGCGGTGTGGCGGACGACGACCGTGCGGTCGCCGCCCGGCGCGTGCTCGGTCATCGTGTCGACCCAGTGGTGGCCCCTCTCGGCGAAGTGCCGCTCGCCGGTCGCCACGACGTTCCTGTTCCCGTCGAGCTGGCGCCAGCTCAGCGTGCGGCCGCCCTCGCCGGGGACGCCGCCGGAGACGGAATCCCAGGTGCCGTCGGCGCGGCGGCCGATCTCCACCGTGTGACCGTTGTCCAGCTTGAGGGTGCCGCGCACGAGGTAGCCGTCGACGGTGTAGTCCGAGAACGACCCGTCCGGCCGAACGGTGCGCGCACCGGAGGCGGCGCGCTCGTCGACGACCAGGGGGTCGCCGCCCGGCAGCCGCTCCGTCCAGCGGTACACCTGGAAACGGCTGTCCCCGCGCAGGAAGCCGGCGTTCGGGAAGTCGACCGCGCCGTAGTGGCCGAACCGGGCGAGCCGGGACACGAACCTGCTGCCCCGGCCATCGAGACCCTCCGGCGTCTTCCACAGCTGGTGGGGCGGGCGCTGCTCGGTGAAGCGGGTGAGTTGAAGCCCGTTGCCGTTCGCCAGCCGTTCGAGGGACGCGGTCTCCTTGCTCTGTGGGGAGAACTGGGTGAACTCGTCGCGTAGGTGGCCGGCGTCGTCCAGGTGGTACTCGACGTAGTGGAAGGCGTCGCGCGTCCGGTGCATGAAGTAGCGGTATTGCTGCGCGACCCGCTCGGTCCCGCCCGTGGGGTGGTACTGGTCGACCCAGTCGCCCATTCGCCCGTGCCAGTGCCGGACGCGCCGTCCCGTGAGCACCTCGTTGCCGGTGCTGTCGTAGCGGTGCCAGCGCCAGCCCTCGCCTGGGTGCCGGTCGGCGCGCACGATCCCGCCGTCGGACATGTGCAGGTACTCACGCTCCTTGCGGCCGAACACGTTGATGTCCCACCACATGCCGTCGATCTCGTCGAACCGGCGCAGGCCCCGGCCGGCCAGGTCGCCGAGCAGGCCCTTACCGAGCCGGTCCCACTGAAGCCAGTGCAGCCGCCCGCTGACGTCGCCGATGTGGCCGCCGCGCTCGGCGAACAGCTCGAGGTAACGGTTGCCGAGCCCCCTGTCGGCGGGCAGCGTCGCACGGATGTAGAACGTCGTCCCGTCCGCTCCGGCGAGGACGAGCTCCCCGGCCCGGCCGCGCGCGACCACGCCCTCGGCGCCGTAGGCGACCTTGCCGCTCGGCCCGGACAGCCGAACGCCGTGCTCGTCGACCCGCCTCCAGGTCCCGGCGGCGTGGTCGATCTCGAACCGGGTGCCGTCCGGGCGGCCGCGGCGATCGAGCCAGCTCACCCGCTCGGACAGCGGTTGGCCGCCGCGGTCGTAGACCCGGACGTCGCCGTGGTGAGGACCGCCGGTCGTGTCGGTCACGCGGTACCTGTCGCCGGCCCGCGTGACGTCGACGCCGTCGATCGGCCGGCCGTTGCCGTCGTGGTAGCGGGGCGTCGGTGGGCCGCTCGGGTTCGGGTGTTCCCGGATGTGCCCGTCGCCGAACTCGCGCTGGGGGCCACGGGGTGCGTGGCTGGCGCCGGCCGCGGCCGAGCCCGTCGAGCCGTGCGCGCTGGCCGACGCCGTGGCGTGCCCCGGCACGGACGCCGAGCCGTGCGCCCCGCCCGGTACCGAGGGATGCGCCCCGCTCGGTGCCGAGCCGTGCGCCCCGCCTGGCGCCGAGGGGTGCGCCGAGGTCGGCGGGTGCCCCGCGCCTGACGCCGGAGCATGCGTGGACGTCGAGCCATGACTCCCGGACGAGGTTTGACTATGCGCCTGTACGGGCCCCGAACCGTGCCCGCCGGCCGACGCGGGGGCATGCGGCTGCCCTGGCGTCGAGCCATGGGTCGCTGGCTCCGGCGCGAGGTGCCGGAGGGGTTCGGGGCGCGCGGCCGGGTCGAGGTGCGGGGCCCTCGGGTGGCCCAGTGCCGCCGCGCGCCGGCGCAGCAGCGCGTCGCGCAGGTCGAACAGGCCGTCGCGCAGATCGAACAGGGCGTCGAGCTGCACCGCGCCGGCGTCGCCGCGCATCGCCTCCAGTCGCGGGAAGAACTCGTGGGCCCAGTCGCGGGCCGCCTGCATCCGCTCGACGCGCGTCGAGGCCGGGATGAACTCGCCCATGAGCCCGTCCGTCGCGAGCAGCTGCCCGCGGCCCGGGCCGCCCGGGGACGGACCCCGGCCCGGGAGCCCACCGGATGGGCCGGACGGGCCGGGCTCGCGGCCGACGATCCGCGACCGCCCGAACGGGTCACGGTCCCAGATCCGCCCGCTCATCGACCGGTAGCGCAGCAGTCTCCCGTCGGGATCGGTCTCCCGCCACTGCCCGTGCCCGTGCTCCGTCTCCCGGAACACGCCCGGCTCGGTCTCCCGGCGTTCGCGCAGCACCGTGCCCAGGTCGTGCTCTCGCCACTCACCCCATCCGGACGGCGCGTCGACCGGTCGGGGCAGGCCGCGTTCCACGGCACGCCGCGCCCCTGGGTTGAGCAGGTCGTCCAGCTTCTCCCGCTCGTGCCAGCTGTACTCCAGGATCCGGCCGTCGGCGGACTCGCGGACGACCAGCAGGCCGTCCTCCGTCGGCACGACGTCGCGCCAGTCGGCCGCCGCCCGGCCCGGGGGCGCGTCGGCCGCCCAGCGGTCGCCCGGCGCGAGACCGTCGTCGGCCCGCCTCCACTGGCGGGTGGCCACCCGCCCGGGCTCCGCGACGCCGTCGGCGCCGAACCGCGCCGAGCGCCAGGCGCCGTCCGCGTCGCGGTAGGCCCGCAGTGTGGACCCGTCCTCCAGTGAGCGCAGGTCGCGAACCAGGCGGAGCTCGCCGTCGGCGCCGGCGACGTAGTCGCGGTAGGACTCGTCCCAGGCGCCCGTCCACCGCTCGCCGCGTCCGCTGACCCGCGGACCGGTCGCGCCGTCGGCCTCCCACATCCAGTCGCCCTGGCGAGGCTCGCCGTGCCCCCTGACCATCGACAGCCCGTCGTCCACCGCCCAGTGGTCGGTGCGGGCGATGACCTGGCCCATCGGGTCGCGGGTGACGGAGACCGCGTGGGGATCCTGGGGATGCGGCCCGGTGTGGGTCCCGGTGGAAGGCGGCTCATACCGGGGCCGGTCCCCGTGGGCGTAGGTGACGACGTCGCCGCCGTCGCCCGAGGTGTGGCGGACGACCACCGTGCGCTCGCCGCCCGGCCCGGGTTCCGTCGCCGTGTCGACCCAGTGGCGGCCGTCGTCGGCGAAGTGCCGCTGGCCCGTCGCCACCTCCGTCTCGCCGTCGAGCTCACGCCAGCGCAGCGGCGCGCGCCCACCGTCGCCGGTCCGGCCGTCGAGGACCGACGCCCACCGGCCGTCGGCGCCGCGGCCGATCTCCAGGAGGTGGCCGTCGTCCAGCCGGAGCGTTGCGCGCACGAGATAGCCGCCGGCGAAGTCGGAGAACGACCCGTCGGGCCCGACGACCCGCACGCCGCTGGCGAGGGCCTCGCCGCCGGCGGGCCGCTCCGTCCAGCGGAACACCTGGAGGCTGCCGTCGCCGCGCAGCCAGGTCGCGTTCGGGAAGTCCACCGCCTCGTGCCGGATCCCGCCGGTGGCCCGTGCGACGAGCCGGTCGGCCTGCCGCTCCAGTTGCTCCGGGGTCGTGCCCGCACGGCCGGGCGGCCGCCACTCGGCGACGTGCCGGATCCCGAGCTCGCGGCCCCCGGCCACCTCCTCGAGACGCTCGGTCATCGAGCCTCGAGCCGAGTACTGGGTGTAGGCGTCGCCGACACGGTGATCGCGGGCCATGCTGTAGACCGAGTGGTCGATGGTCAGGTCGTGTTCGAGATAGTGGAACGCGTTCCTGGGCGAGTTCGCCCAGCCGAAGTACCGCTGAGCGAACGCCCCCGAATCGGCGTGCCGGTCGGCCCAGCCGCCCCAGCTCCAGTAGCGCCGCCCGTCCATGACCTCGATGCCGTCCTGGTAGCGGGTCCAGAACCAGTGCCTGCGCGTGTACCAGTGGTCGCGCGGGCCGCTGTCCGCGCGGACGATGCCGCCGTCGTGCGTCTCGACGTAGGAGCGGACCTTCCGGCCGAGGCCGCCGACGTCCGACCACATGCCGTCGATGTTGCTGTCCACGCGCATGCCGCGATCGACCAGGCGGCCACCCAGCTCGCCGTAGTACAGCTCACCGGGGCGCGCCAACCCGCCGGGGCGCACGAAGTCCTCGGGGCGCATCGACTCGCGGATCTGCCGCAGGTCGCCGCCGCGCAGCAGCTCGTCGAGGCGCCGCTCCGCGCCGGGGAGCCGCTCCTGGGGGATGCGCTGCAGATCGCCCGCTCGTTCCCACTCGAGCCAGTGCGGCCGCCCGCTGACGTCACCGAGACGGCCACCGCGCTCGCCGAACAGCTCCAGCCAGCGGCTGTGTGCCACCTCCCCTTCCCAGCGATCGGGAAGCGCGGCGCGGACGTAGAAGAGTGTCCTGTCGGCGTCTCCGTCCCCCCGCAGGATGAGCTCGCCCTGGCGGCCGCGGTCCACGAAGCCCTGGGAGCCGTACGCCGCTCGACCGCCCTCGCCGACGAGCTGGTCGCCGTGCGAGTCGAGGCGGGTCCAGCGCCCGGCCTGGTGGTCGATGTCGAACCAGGTGCCGTCGGGGCTGCCCCGACGGCTCAGCCAGCTCACCCGTTCGCGGGCGAGCCCGCCGTCGAGGCCGTGCACCCGGTAGTCGCCGTCGTGCGGGCCGCCGGAGATGTCGGTGACGCGGTACCCGTCGTGGTCGCGCACGATGGCGAAGTCGTCCGGCGGCAGGCCGAGGTCGGCGTGACCGCGCGGGATCGGCTCGCCGACGCCCGGATCCGGGGCCCGCCCGTCGCGCGACGCCGGGACATGACCCTCTGACGAGACATGGCCCTCGGACGGGACATGACCCCCGGACGGGCCGTGGCCCTCCGCCGGGACGTGACCCCCGGCCGGACCGCCGTCGCCCGGCTGTGACGTCCCGTCCGCGGACGCCTGGTGCTGTTGCAGAGGCTGCTGACGCGGGCCGAGGTCCTCGCCCCCGGGGTGCGCGGGGCCGGCGGAGTCGGCGCCCGCGGCCGGGTGGGCGGCGTCGGCGGGCATGGGTGGCGGGTGCGCGACGGTGCCGTCGGCCGCGTACCGGTACTCGGCGCCGTCGGCGCGGGTGATCGTGCCGCCGCGTTCGGCCGCGGCGTGGGCCAGGCCCTCCTCGACAGCGCCGTTCGCGTAGCGGATGGTCGCCGTGCCGGCGACGTGGTCGACGGTCAGGTGGGCGTACAGGTGGTGGCCGGTGTCCTGCAGGAACGTGCCGCTGTGGGTGAGGTTGCCGGCCGGGTCGAACTCGCGGAAGTCGGCGATCCGCGCGCCCGGCGCGTCCAGGAGGACGACGTCCTCGAAGCCGGTGACGTCGGCGAGGTCGTCGGCGGTGAGCGCGGTGACGCGGGTACCGCCGCGGTCCAGCTCCTCGAACGTGCCCCGGTAGACCTCCCGGGCCTCGGGGTCGATGATCCTGGCGAGCCGGCCCTGGTCGGTGGCCGTGACGGTGAGGTGGCGCCCGTCCGCGAGGAAACGCGCCTCGACGCCGGCCCAGGTCACGGGCGAGGCCGCGAGGGCGAGCGGCGGCCGGGAGGGCCAGGAGTGCAGCGTCTGCCCGTGCCGGGTGACCTGGATCCAGCTGGTGAGCTCGCCGGTCTGGCCGCGGACGCCGACGGGTCCGTTGTCGATGAAGACCCGGGCCTTGTTGCCCACCCACAGCCCGGCGGCGTCCGCGTAGGCCGCGGCGTCGAGCGTGATCTTCTCGGCCTCGATGTGGTACAGGAAGGTGCTCTTCAGCTCCGCGCCCGCGGACCCGGCCATGTGCGGCGCCATCTTCGCCGCGCTGATGGTGTAGCGGCCGTTGGTCCAGTGCCCCTTCGGGCTGATGTACGGGCGGGGCAGGTCGTGGCTGAAGGTGGGAAGGGGCACGGGCGCCTGGACGCCGTCGGCGAACACGAGGTGGAAGCGGCCGCGCGGGCCCGTGGCGAGGCGCAGGTCGCCGGTGACGTGGCCGTCGACGTGGTGCCAGGCGGCGGTGCCGTCGGGGGCGACCGTGACGTGGCCGAGCGGCGTCCCGTCCGGGGCGGCGTGCGTCAGGTGCGCTCCGGTGAGCGTGCCGTCCGCGGCCAGGTCGAGGCGGGTTCCGTCGGGCCGGGTCAGGTGGAACCCGCCGTCGGGGTGGGCGGTGTAGCGCAGGTCGCTCGTGATCGGCCGGCCGTCGGGGTGGAACCAGGCGGTCGAGCCGTCGGCCCTGATCCGGGTACCGCCGATGGCGTCCCCGTTCGCCAGGGTGTGGCGCAGGTCCGCGCGGACGAGCGCGCCGTCGGCGCCGAGGATCATTCGGTTCGGGCCCTCGGTGAGGGTCAGCGTGCCGTTGGCGTTGTGCGTGACGGCCCAGGGCCGGGGATGGCCGGCGACCCGGGCCGTGCCGTCGGCGTGCAGCGTGACCTCGAACGTGGCGGAGCGGTCGGCGCTGACCGAGACCGCGAGCCGGCGCGGCTGGGCGGCCCCGCCACCGCCCGGCACCCCGTCGGAGGGGTCCGGGGACGCGGGGTGGACCGAGCGCGGCGGGCCGCCGGGCGGCTTCGCGCCGCCGCCACCCGCGCTTGCCGCGGGCTGATCGCCTTTGGGCGCCCCCGGGGCGGCCTGATGCTCGGCACCGCCGTGCGTCCCGGCCTGGCCGTCGCCGGCCGGCGTGCGCGGCTCGTCGCCGGCCGACGCGTGCGGCTCGGCGTGCGCGGCGGCGCGGGCCGGCGGCGGGTCGGCGTGCGCGGCGGCATGGGCCCGCGGCGGGTCGGTGGCTGTCAGGGCGCGTGCCACGTCGTCGCCCGTACCCGCGCCGGCGCCCGCGCCGCGGCCCAGCGCCGTCAGGTCCGACTCGGCCTGGGCTAGGCGCGCCTCGGCGGCGCGCCTGCCGACCAGCGCGTCGAGGAGCGCGTCCGGGTCGTGCGCGCCGGTGACCAGCGCCGTGTCGAAGGCGGTGTGTGCCTGGGTGACCTGCGCGGCGGCCCGCCGGTGCGCCGCGGCGGCGTCCGCCGCCTCGCCATGACCGCCGTCCCCCGCCGCGGGCGCCGCCCGGTGCTGCTGCTGGGGCCGCGGATGCCAGCCGTCAGCCGCGGTCGTGTTCGCGGCTGTCATGGACTGCTCTGGCAGGTCGGCTCCGCTCGACGCCCGGAACTCCGGGCGGACCGGGACGCCGACGAGGTCTGAGGCGCCGGTGGTGGCGGCCGTCTCGGCGCCGCGGGGCTGAGCGGCGGCGCCGGCGGTCTCCGGGCGGCGCGCCGCGGCGTCGAGACCGGCCTCACCTCGGCCCGCGCTGGCCGAGTCCACCCGGTGCGAGGCCCCGGCCGACCCGGCTGTCCCGGCCTCGTCGAGCGAGCCACCCGGCGCGCGCGCCGCCGGCTCGGCGAGCCCACGCTCGGTGAGCCCATGGTCGGCGAGCGCATGCTCGGCGGTCGGCGTACCCGGTGACGGGGCGGACGCCGTCCCGGCCGCGGCTGGATCGCCGTGAGCCCGGTCGAGCTCGCCGGCGGGGGCGGTTCCCCCGTGCGCGCCGGGCCGGCCCTGGACGTCGCGGGTGCCGGCCGGGCCGATCCGCACCTCGGCGCCGTCCATGGTGATCTCCCGGCTCACCGCCGAGCCTCGCGGCCCGGGCGCGGTGGCCGCCGGCGGCCGCGACGCCGCCGTGTCGACCGGGGAGGACCGAGGGGGCTCGGCGTGGGCGGTCGAGCCAGGTGCCGACAGCCGCGAGTCCGTGGCGGCGGTGTGCGCGGCCGACGTCGCCGGTTCGGCGTCGGTGAAGGTGAACGCGATGCGGTCACCCCCGCCTCGGGTCACGGCGACGGGCACGTCGCCCGTCAGGATCGCCCGCTGCTCGATCGGCCGGAAGCCCGCCAGGCTGTCGCCCAGGTGCCCCGCCACCCGGGTGGAGCCGAGCAGGTCGACCATCCCGGTCGCCCGGGCCATGTGCGCCGGCACGAACGCCGACAGCGCGCCCGCGTGGGCGGGCAGCACTCCGGCGGCGGCGAGCCCGCCGGCGCCGGCGACCATCGGGACCCCGGCCTGGTCCACCAGGCCCATGAACCCGCCCGCCATGCCGGCGTGCGGCAGGATCAGGCCAGAGGCGCTGGTCGAGTACGCGGCGGACGCGCCAGCTGGTTCGAGCAGTCCCGACAGGCCCGGTTCGAAGTTGAGCCCGTGGCCGGACGCGCCGAACAGGCCGCCCGAGCCGAGCGGGCTGGTGGAACCGAGCAGACCGGTGGAACCGAACGGGCTGGTGGAACCGAACGCGTGGCTGCCGGGCAGGAACAGCCCATGATCCATCCCGCCGGCTCCCGACAGACCGACCGGACCGTGCCCGCCGAACAGCGGATGCCCACCGAACGGCAGGAGGCCAGTGGACGGCGAGTAGACACCGGACGGCGGGTGGCCGCCGAGGCCACCGGCGACGTGGGCCCCGCCCGCGATGCCGTCGACGACGTAGTGGGCCGGGTTCAGGTACTCCGGTATGCGCAGCCCGCGTCCCAGGACCGACAACTTGAACGCGCCCCGCAGGCCGTAGACCCCGATCTCGTTGGCCTCCAGCGGCGTGAAGATCCGCAGCCACTTCCCATGGAGGAACTGGTTGCCGAAACCCGCCTTCAGGCTCTGCCACGGGTGCATCGCCGTCAGTGCCTGCCAGGGGTGGAGGGCCATCAGCGTCTTCGGCAGCTGGACCAGGGTGATGAAGCCGCGCAGAGCGAGCACCCGGGAGGCGTCGGCCGCCTTGCCGAGTACGGCGACGACGTCCCACGCCCTGCCCATCACGATCGACAGCGTCATCACCCGGGAGAAGTCCCAGGCGGTGATGGCCACCTTGCCCGCGCCCTTCAGCAGCCCCAGCGCTCCCTCGCCGAGCGCCTTCCACGTCTTCAACGCCATGAGCGGCTTGGTCGTCGGCGCCACCGCCATGAGCAGGCCGAACAGAAGGCCCCAGCCGTCCGTCTTGCCGGTGGAGTAGTCGACGACGGCCTTGACGGCGAGCACCGCGTTGAGCGCGAACGCCAACAATCCGAGCGGGCCACCGACGACGATCGCGACCAGCGTGACCACGATCGCGACCTCGCTGAACGCGTCCCAGAACTGCTCGCACCCCGTCTTCGGCGAGACAATCGCCCTCGCGGCCTGCCGGATCGTCTCCGTCGCCGCCGACGCCGCCCTGCCCAGATCCGCCTGCGCGTTGGTAGCGTCCGTGCGCAGCCCCGCGAGCGCCGGATCATCCGGCGCCAGCCCCTCGGCCTGCGCATGCGCCGCGTCCGCACGACCCTGCGCGTCACGCATCGCCCGGATATAGCCACGAACAGCCGGCTCCGCCTGCTCGAACGCGCTGTGCACACCGCCGATGAAGTTACGGATCGCACCGTTCACCGTGTCCCGCAGATAGTCCGCGGTCTTCCCGACAAACGCCCCATCACCCGTGCTCGCGACGACACTTGTCAACTGGTCGTGAACGGTCGTGGCCTGCCAGCGCATCTTCCACATGAAGTCCGCGACACCCACCAGCGCATCCGGATCACCCGGCGTCGGATCCCCATCCAGGTGCAGCCGCGACCAGTCAACCGGCCGACCACCCACCCGCGCCTCCCCACCGCCTCGGACCGATGCCGCCCGCGACCAGGGCGGCCGGGATCCCGCCCTGGTCCTCGGGTTGGATCCGGTCCGCGACGCCGCTCCCGCGCCGCGAACCTCCACCCTCAATGGTCAACATGTCCGGTTCGACTGAGATTCATCGAATTTTTGATGAACCTCGGCCGATGAACCTCGGCGGTATCGCCCGCGTTGTATTGAATGGCAGCTGGCGCGGGCCGGGCACCGCGCGAGGAGGGACGGGCCACATGCGGCTGCGGGATATGCCGGCCTCCGACCGGCGGCGGCTGCCGCGGGCCTCGCGGGCGGGTGGCGCGTCATGAGCCGGCCGGCAGACGGCGGGGGCGGCAGCGGCCCGCCCGACCTGGTCATCGACTACTCGCTGCTGCACCGGCTCGCCGGCAACATGAAGACGCTGCGCACGAACGTCGAGTCCGACCTGCGCATGTCGGGTGGCATGACGGTCGCCAGCGAGGCCGGGCCGGTGAGCACCGGGCACGTCGGCGACTCGTACCTGTACGGCGCCCTCCTCGCCTTCTACCGGGCCACGCAGGGGCCGTTCAGCGACGCGCTCGACGCGCTGGACCAGCTGTCCAACCTGTTCGGCGGCATCGCCGACGCCTACTTCAACATCGACGCGGACCTGAAGTCGAGCGGGCTGGACACCCTGGCGCAGATGGCCGGTGGCGACTGGCAGTCGCAGAAGGCGGCCTACGACGACTACCTGAAGCGCAAGGCCGACGGGACCTGGCCGGACGACCAGCCACCGCCGCCGAAGCCGGCGGACAACCCGTCCGGGACGCCCGCGCCGGGCACCCAGGTGACCTACGACGACCAGGGCCGGGTCCTGACGCAGACGACGACCGTCACCACCTCGGACGGCCAGAGCTACACCAAGACGGTCACCTATGACTACGGCGACGGCAAAACGTCCCCCGAGTACAGCGCCACGGTCACCTACGCCGGCGGCGAGACCATGACCCTCAACAAGCACAACAACGCGGACGGCTCCTACACGGTCACCAGCGTCACGGACGGAAAGACATCGACGTCGACGGTCATGCCTGTCGGAACCGACGGCTCCTACAGCCAGCGTGACGTCAACCCGGACGGCGCCGTCACCAGCACCGTCGTCGGCAACGACGGGTTCGGCAGCTTCATGAAGGTGGTCACCAACCCGGACGGCAGCATGGACATCTACACCGGCGACCCGAACACGAACTCCTGGAGCCAGCCGGCGCACGTGGATCCCCCGACCCCCGCGCCCGCGGACAGCGACCCGAACCTGCAGTGGACCGGGCCGTAGACCGCTCGCATTCCTCGAACCGTTCCGCACATCGAAACCTCGAAGGAGGCCCAGTGGCCGACATCAGTGTCAACTACGAAGCCGCTCAGCTGGTGGCGGGCAGCCTCAACGGCGCCGTCGAGAACATCGTGCCGCAGCTGGTCGCCCTGCAGGGCGCGGTGAACGCCCTGCTGACCAGCGACGGCGGGCTGTGGATGCAGAAGTCCAGCCCGGTGCTCGCGCAGAACTACCAGACGTTCAACACCTCCGCGACGAACGCGGTGACGAGCATCAACAGCTTCGCGGCGCAGTTCAACGGCATCGTCGCGAGCCTGCAGACGATGGACACCCAGCTGTCCGGCGCCAAGTAGCCGACGACCGACCGACCGGACCGCGGACAGCGAGGAGGCCGAACCATGGCGGACGTCAAGATCGACTACGCGCAGGTGAACGGGGTCGCGAACCAGCTGCAGACCCAGGGCGGCGACATCCAGGTCCAGCTTGGCGCGCTGCAGCGGCAGGTCGCCTCCCTGCTCACGCCCGAGGGCGGGCTGTGGATGGCGCTGTCCAGCCCGGTGCTGAACGCCAACTACGAGAACTTCAACACGTCGCTGACGCAGGTCATCGCCAGCATCGGCCAGTTCGCCACGACCTTCCAGACGATCGCGCAGAACTTCCAGCAGATGGACCAGAGCATCGCCACCCCGGGCGCCGCGGACAGCTGAGCGGCCGAGCTTTGCCGGCCGGTGTCACCCTGCCGGGAGTCGGGCGACGCGTCGTTGGACGGCGTCGATTCCTGGCACTGGTGGGCGGCCGATGAGGTTCGCCAGCGTGGCTGTGGGTGTGCCTGCCCAGTCGCCTCGGAAGTCGGCGTACAGGTCGATCAGCTGCTGCCTGGCTGCTGGCCGCAGACTGGAATGGGTCAGGTAGTTGCGATACTCGTCGCTGCTTACCGCCTGGAAGGGCACGCCGGCCAGCTCGGCAAGCTGGTCCCAGGTGACCTGGTCCGGGCCGGTGAGTTCGTGGACGAGGTGGTCGTGCCCGGGCCGGGTGAGAACGACCGCCGTCGCCACGGCCAGGTCGGTGACGGCCGCGGGGGTGGCCGAGGCTCCGGCCGCGGGTGCGACCAGCGCGCCGCCGGCCTTGCCCCAGATGACGTCGCGGGCCAGCGCGTCAGCCAGGCCATAGCCCAGGCGCAGGATCGTCCACGCCGTCCCCATGGTCGGTGCGATCGCTTCGAGGTTCTTGTAGTCCTGGATGACGGGCACCGTGGCGCGGTCGAGGTCGGGCCAGCTGGTCAGCACGATCCGGCCGACACCGGCATCGGCGGCGGCGCGGAGAGCGGCGGTGACGCGCGGGAGCCGGAGGGCCGGATCCGCGCCGAAGAAGGTCGCGTTGACCAACACCGTGTCGACACCGGCGAGGGAGGCGCGCAGCGTATCCGGGTTGTCGAAGTCCCCTGACCGGTAATCCACACCCGGCAGAGGCTGGACCCTCGCGAGCTCGCGGACCGTCCCCACGATCGGCTCACGGGTCTGTGTGCCGAGTGCTTCGAGGACGGCGCGGCCGAACTCGCCATTGCCGCCGGTCACGGCGATCGTCATGGTGCCTCCTACGATGTAACCGGGGTGCGTGCCCCGGAAATATACGGGGCGATTGCCCCGCTTACAAGGAGGCGAGGAGACGGTCATGGCCGAGCGGGCCCTGCGCGCCGACGCCCTGCGCAACCGCGCGAAGATCCTCGCGGCCGCCAGCGAGGCGTTCGCCAGGCATGGCGCGGACGTGCCCCTGGACACGATCGCCAGCCAGGCCCGGGTCGGCCCGGGCACGGTGCATCGGCACTTCCCGACCAAGGAGTCGTTGCTCGCCGCGGTCGTCACCGCTCGTCTCGACCGCCTCGCAGACCATGCCGAGACGCTCCACGGCGATCCGGCGGCCGACTTCTTCGACTTCCTCACCGAGCTCGCCGCCGAGGCACGGCACAACCTCGTGCTGACCTCGGCGTTGGGCGGCACCCTTGGCGCCGAGGGCGACAAGGCCGCCAGCCGTCTGTCACGCGAGCTCGAATCACTGCTCCAGGCCGCCCAGCGAGCGGGCGCGGTTCGCCGTGACCTGACCACCGCCGAGCTACACGCGGTCATCAGCGGCGCGCTGGCCATCGAGCAACGCCTACCGGCCGACCGCCAAGGACTTGGGCTACAGGTCGTCCTCGCCGGACTGCGCCCAGCGGACCAGTAGCAACGGATCCCCGGGCTGTTGGTCGATGGTCAGCGCAGGACGGTGTGCGGGATGGTGATGGTACGTAGCGCGCCCATCGCGTCGACGACGTGGCCGCGGCCGGGGCGGATGCCGGTGCGCAGCAGGCTTTGCGGGATCCGGGTGCCGATCAGGTCGCCGTCGACGGAGCTCTGCGGCGAGAGCAGCACACCCTGACGGGAGCGCTTCGCCTCGGCGAGCCAGCCGCCGAGCGCCTGGCCAAGCGTCTCACCGCTGCCGGCATAGGCCAGCCCAACACGGCGGTGGCGCCCCGGGGCGACCACGGCGCGCCGCGGCGGGGGCCGCGGGGTGTTGTGCCCCTCGCGCCCCCCCGCGCCCCCCCCCCCCCCGCCCCCCCGGGGGCCCGCCCCCCCCCCCCACGACGGCGCGCAGCGGCGGCTCCAGCGGGTTGTTGTACCCGAGCAGGTCGACGTCGTCGACGAGCACGGCAACGGGCCGTCCGCCCCCGGTCCCGCCGGTCGTCGCCGCTCCGATCTCCGCGAGCGCCGCGGTGAGGTCGTCACCGCTGAAGACCGGCCCGGTGAGCAACCGGACGTCGGCGTGCGCCGCGAGCCGGCGCAGCGGCGACTCGCGCGGCGTCACGACCACCAGCGCGGTGCCGCCGGCCAGCAGCGACACACCCAGTGTCGCCAGCGTCGTGCTGCGGCCCGAGCCGGGCGGCCCGACGACCAGGAAGGTGTGCGACCGGCCGGCGAAGTCGACGACCACCGGCCCGGCGTCGTCGCCGCCCAGGCCGAGCAGCGCGCGCAGCGGCCGCCGGTCAACCTCGGCGACCTGCCCGAACGCCTCGGCGAACGTCACCGTCTCGGGCAGCGCCGCGACCGGGAACGGCACCCGACCGGACGGCGCTCCGCCAGCCCTGGCCACGCCGGCCTGGACCCCGCCAGTCCTGGCCGTGCCCGCCTCGGCGGCGCGCGCGGCGACCCCGATCCGGCGCAGCGCGTCGGCCTGCGCCTGCCCGGTCGGGTCGGGGGCCAGCAGGGCCACCTGCACCTCGGCCTGGTCCTCGGCACGCCAGCCGCGGCCCGGCGGGACGACCGCCGGCACCCGGGCCGACTGGAGGTGGATCGTCGAGTAGTCGGAGCGCTCGGTCATCCGCAGGACCAGCTTGCTGTCGACGAGTGGGGCCGCCCGGCCGGTGAGCAGCGCGCGCTCGGAGGTCGCGACGACGTGGACGCCGACGCCCGTGCCCTCCCGCAGCAGTGCCAGCAGCAGCTCGTAGAGCCGGCCGCCGTCGTGCTCCCCGAGCGTCGCGGTCAGCGAGTCCCAGCCGTCGATGAACAGCACCAGGTGCGCCGGCCGCTCGGCCGCCGGCAGCACGCCGCGCAGCTCCGCGAGCCCGGCGCAGGAGTGCTTGCCCAGCAGGGCCTGGCGGCGGGACACCTCGGCGGCGAGCCGGTCGAGCAGCCGGGCGAGCCGTTCGAGGTCGCTCGCGGGCACGACGGCGCCGGTGTGTGGCAGCTCCGCGAGCACCGCGAGCGCCCCGCCCCCGGCGTCGACGCCGTAGAAGTGGACGTCCGCGCTGGAGACCGCCCCGGCGAGCGCGCCCGCAAGGGTGCGCAGCACCTGCGAGCGGCCGGCGCGCGGCGTGCCGATGACGCAGAGATGCCCGAACGTGGCGAGGTCGCACATCACCGGGGCCTGCCGCTGCCGCGCGGGGACGTCCGCGAGCGCGTAGGGCACGGCGGGCAGCGCGCCGGTGCGCGCGGTCGTCGCGCGGTCCGGCCCGGTGTAGCCGAGGGCGCGCACCCGCTCGGCCAGCTCGTCGACGAGCAGCCTGGTGCCCAGCGGCGGCAGCCACGGGCTCGGCCGGGCGGCGGCGCCCTCCTCGTCGCCGGCGAGCACCGCCGCGGCGCCGATGGCGTCGACCAGGACGTCCAGGTCGGTCGCGGCCGCGTCCTCGTCCAAGGCGGCGACCGGCTCGGCGGCCGTGAACGGCAGCGGCCGGCCCAGGCCGATCCAGCGCAGCGGCACGGCCTCGACCGGCCAGCTCCCGGGCACCAGGGCGGAGCCACCAGCGGCGCCCTCAGCCCCGGCAGTCGCGCCAGCGCCGCCCGTCCCAGCGGCCGCGGACACGCCGGCCGCCCCAGCGGCTCCAGCGGCCCCAACCGTGCCGACCGCCCTGGGAGCCCCAGCAGTCCCAGCCAGGGCCGGCGGCCCTGCCGGGGCGGGCAACGAGGCCGTCGTGTCCACCTGCTCGCCGCCGGTCGACGCGGGCCGTGGCCAGGCAGCGGTACCGGCCTTCGCCGGCTGAGGCTGAGCACCGATGTCGGCACCGGCCGGGACGCGGGCGGGCATCGGCCCGTCGTAGCGACCGCCCGCGTAGGCCGTCTGGAACGGCACCGACGACCGCGCCGCGAGCCGGACGAGCGCCCGGCCGGGGATCGCGGCCGGCACGAACGCGGCGTCCTGGGTGTCGATGACGTCGGAGCTCTCGTGGGTGTCGGTGACCCGCAGCGCGATCCGCAGGTTCGTGTTCGCCCGGATGTCGGCGGTGACCGCGCCCCCCGGGCGCTGGGTGGCGAGCACCAG
Source organism: Pseudofrankia coriaricola (assembly GCF_032027725.1). NCBI lineage: Bacteria > Bacillati > Actinomycetota > Actinomycetes > Frankiales > Frankiaceae > Pseudofrankia > Pseudofrankia coriaricola. The sequence continues at coordinate 35,900 of NZ_JASNFO010000024.1, forward strand.
GTGCACGCCCAGCGACCGGCCCCGCTGGGCGAGGCTGACGAGGCCGGGAACGAACTCGCGCACCTCGCTGACGAGCGTCGCGAACTCGTCGATGACGATGACGAGGCGGCCGAGTGACGGCAACGAGGAGTCCTTGGCGCGCAGCATCCGGTAGTGCGCGAGATCCTTGGCCGCGGTCGCGGCCAGCACCTCCTCGCGGCGGCGCAGCTCGGCCCCGAGGGACTCCAGGGCGCGGACGGCGAGCGCCGCGTCCAGGTCGGTGACCATCCCGAGGGTGTGCGGCAACCGGACACAGCTGTGGAACGCGCTGCCGCCCTTGTAGTCGACCAGGACGAAGCCCAGCTCGTCCGGGTGGTTGCGGGCCGCGAGCGACGCGACGAGGGTCTGCAGCAGCTCGGACTTGCCGGCGCCGGTGGTCCCGGCGACCAGGGCGTGCGGACCGTCGCGGACGAGGTCGAGCACGAAGGGCCCGTCGAACCCGGTTCCCAGCGGGAACGCGGTCGTCGCGGGGCGGGCGCCCCAGGCGCCGGCGATCCGCCTGGCCATCTCGTCCGGCCCCGCGTCGGCGAGGCCGAGCAGGTCCAGCAGCCGGACCTCGGGGGGCAGGCCGCCGGAGTCGTCCGGGGTGACGTCGCGCAGCGGGCACATCGCCCGGCCCACCTGGTCGCACCAGGCCGGCGTGACCAGGTCCTGGCGCACCCCGCGAAGCTCCGGGGCATCCGACTGGCGGACGGTCAGCCCGTCGCCGTCCACCCGCACGACCGCGGCGCACTCCTCCGGCAGCAGCCGCTCGTCCGCGTCCAGGCACAGGGCGAACACTCGGACCGCCGGGCCCTCCTTGAGCACCTGCACCACGCCGGGAACGTCGCGCAGCCGCCGGGCGCCGTCGAGGACGACGACCACGTCCGGCTCCCGGAACAGCACCTGGCCCATCGTCGACCCGCGTGCCTTCGTCCGCGCCTTGACGAGCGCGACGAGCTCGGAGACGCGGTGCGCCACCGTCTCCGGGTCGGTGCCGACGAACGCGTACGGCGCCCCGGCCGCCGAGCCGTCGGCGGGGTTCGGCCGGGCGTGCGGCAGCCAGCGCACCCAGTCCCAGCGGGCCTCCCCCAGCACGTCGGCGAGAATCTCGACGCGTACGTCCCGGGGGCTGTGCAGGACGCAGGCCTGCGCGACCAGCCAGCGGGCCAGCCCGCCCACTGTCCCGGCGGGGCCGGCGACGCCGATGACCCCCCGGCCCGCCAGGTCAACGAGCACGGGGACGTCGGGGACGGTCCAGCGCACCTCGCGGGAGTAGCCGTCGACCGTCGGGTCATCGACCTCGATCAGGGACGGCTGGTCGGCGGTCCCGACCCGGAGCACCAGATGGTCCGGGTCGGCGCGGCGGCGTTCCCACAGCCGCCCGCCCGGCCCGGTCGCCGTGAGCCACGCGGTCGCCGGGTCGGGCGCCGCCAGGCCCCTGGCCTGCTGCTCGGCGGCGACGGCCGCGGCGAGTTCGCGGTCCACCTCGGCCCGTCGGGCGCGGTAGCGGGCGGCCGCGACGCGGAACTGGCGGCGCCCGCCGCGCCGGTCGGTGTACCAGTTCGCCACGCCCATGAGAGGCGCCATCGCCATGATGATCAGGAAGTACGTCGACCCGAAGAGCCAGACGAACGCCACGCCCATCACCAGTGGCGACAGCATCATCACCATCGGGATCGGCCGGCGCGTCGGCGTCGACGGCGGCGACGGGTAGCGCTGCCGGGAGTAGAGCAGCGGCGGCACGATCCGCGGCGGCCGGTTGAAGTCACGCCCCACGACGTCGAGCGAGGGGGTCACGGCGGCGTCCGGCTCGAACGGGTCGACGAGCCGCAGCAGGGTGTCACCCACGGCGAGGTCCATGCCGACCGGCCACGGCGACGAGGACGACGGGCGACCGGCGCCGCCCCGACGGGCGGTCGCTCGGCCGGCGGTCTTGACGCCCGGACTGTGCTCGCTCGCGGCGGTGGTGACGCCGTCGGGCGCGGCCGCTGAGCCGGCCCGGCCGGCCGAGCGCCCGGGCTTGCGGCGGGGGTCGCCGTGGTGGTTGACGTTCGTCGCGAGGTGGTGCTCGTCGGTCCGGCGGACCGGTGGCGCGAACGGCCGGGCGAGCCGCGTGGCGTGCCGGCGAGAGTCACCGGCCGAAGCCGGGGTTGGGGCCGGGGCCGGTGGGCCGTCGGGAGCCAGCCAGCTCACCCAGGTGTCGCCGGTGTGGCCGACGTGCAGCGTCGGCCCCCGCTCGGGCAGCCCGTCGAGCCGGATCGCGCAGTCGGCCGCCGAGCCGATGCCATGCACGCCCGGACCCACGGCCCACACCTGGCCGGCGTACGGACCGCCGACCGCGCGCACCTCGTACCAGTGCGCGTCGGAGGCCGCGAGCGGCTCGCCGCCCGCAGCGGGGCGCGCGGCGTCCCGCCACGGCGGCGCGGGCCCGACGGGCCGGGCCGGGCCGCCGACGCCGAGCCGGGCGCCACCGGCCAGACCGGACTCGCGCAGGGTCGCCCGCGGATCGAGTGGCGCACCGTCAAGGTAGAGGTCAAGCCCGCGAGGGCCCGCCGTGGCGCCCGGGACGGCCTGGTGGTCTGGGGCGGCCTGACTCGGAGTGGCGCGGTCCTGAGCTGTCGGCTCCGGACGGGCCGTGTCCGAAGTGGCCTCATCCAGAGACCAGCGATCCGGAAAGGCATCGTCGGCTGGCGGGGGCGGCGGGCCCGCGGCGAGATCGTCGCCGAGGTCCCGGGCGAGCCCGGCGGCGACCGTCGCGATGGTGCTCGACGGCCGGGCCGCCAGCGCCACGTCGAGCTCGGCGCCGGACGGGAGGGTGACGGTCAGCGGCACCGAGCCCACAGACGACGTCGTCATCGCGCCGCCTCCCTCACCGGCGGCGTCGCCGACGCCGCTGTCGCCGTCGTGATGGCCGGGTCGGCGGCGTCCGGTGTCGCGTCGGGTTCGGCGAAGTCGGACGCGTCGACCGGGACGGCCACCCCACGGTCTCGTCCGGGCCTGGCCGTACCGGAGCCCGGCGGCGCGTAGTGGCGCGGATCCGGCGTCGCCGCCGGCACGGCCGGAGCAGCGACGGGCGGCGGTGACGTGGACGGGGACGGCGCGCGGAACGGTCCCGGCGGGACCGGCGGCGCGGCCGGAGCCGCTGGCACGGCCGGGGCAGCGGCGGCCGGCCGTGACATGGGTGGCGGCGCGTGGAAGGGGCCCGGCGGCGCGGAAGGCGCCGGTACGGGAGCCGGCCACGCCCCCGGAGCGCGCCCCGCCGCGGGAGCCTGCGGTGGCCCGGGGAACGGAGGCATCGGCAACGGCGGCATGGGCACCGGGCTTCCCGTCGGCGCCGGCCAGGAGTGTGGAACCGAAGGCGCGGGAACCGGCCCGGCCCAGGCGGGCGGCGACGGCGCGTGCAGGGGCGCGGCGGGGGCCTGCTCCCCCGCGGGCGGCGTCCAGGAGCCCGGAGGGACCTGGCCAAGGGGCGCGGGGCCTGGTTCCGTCGTGGTCTTCCGCGCCGGCGCGGCCGTGGTCATCGCTCGCCGGCGCACGGCCGCGGGGCGTAGCACCCGCGCGACCGCGCGCTCGAGCGGCGCCGAGTCCACGGTGATGCCGAACTCCGGTGCGGTCAGCCCCCCCACGTCGTCAAGCACCAGCCGGAAGCCGGCGCCGGACCAGGCGCCGGCGACCAGCACCCGCACCGCCGGGTCCCGCCGGGCCGCGGCGGCGAGCAGGCCGGCCTCGGCGTCGTCGGGCCGGGCGCAGACCAGCACGATGAGCGAGGAACGGCTGGGAGTGTCCGTCTCCGGCCGCGGGCCGGCACCGGTCGATGTGCTCGGGAGCTCGCCGAGCGCCACGGCGAGCGTCGGACCGCCGTAGCCGGGCAGCACGTCATCGGTGACGACCAGCCGCGCCGGGCGGCCGGTGGCCGGCAGGCCGGCGGCGAGCTGCGCGGCGATCATCGCGGCGAGGCGCCGGCCGGCCTCGGGCGGACCCTCGATGGCACCGACAGCGGGAAGCGCGGCGAGGTCGAGCAGGACGAGCGCCCGCTGCCTGCCCCGCCCGGACACGCCGACGGCGACCAGGACGCCCGGCGCGGGCTCGTCCGGCACGCCGCGGCCAGTAGCCAGCAGCTCTGCGCGGCCGGCCGTCCATCGACCGGGGCCGGCCGGGCGCCAGGGCGAGCCCAGGCCACGCCTGGCATCCCGCGAGGACGGGTCATCGTGGCCTCGCGCCGCTGCGCCCGGACCAGGCCGGGCGGGCCGCAGCGTCGCGCCGACAGTCACCTGCGCCGGACCGGCGGCCAGCAGATACGCCCGGCCAGGCGTCCGCGCGCCGGCCACCGCGGCGAAAGAACGATCCCGCAGCGCAGGCACCTCGGCGTCGAGCAGCGCGGCCGCGGCGAACCGTACCCGCAGCCAGTAGCGTGCCGGCCGCCAGGCCGCGGCAGCGAGGCCGACGACGGCGCCGCGCAGCGAGCGGGCGAGCCAGGCGACGGCCCGCTTCCAGCCGACCGCCCTGGAGAATGCCTGGGCTCCGACCAGCGCCAGCACGACCGCCACCGCGACGGTCAGGCCGACAAGGATCGCGTGCCGGTGGGTGGTGAACAGCCCGGCCGGGCCGAACAGCGCCGCGCCGGCGGTCACGGTCGTCACCGGCGTCCCACCGGCCCCTTCGCCATCGGCGGCGCGTGCGGCCCGGGCGGCGTCGGGTTGGTCGTCAGCGGACGGATCGTCGGCGCCGGGACGGTGGGTGACGGGACGTGGCTGTCGGAAAGGCTCGCGTCGTCGACGCCGCCCTGCCTGCCGTCGTCCACGATGGTCCGCCGCCCTGGGAGATGTCCGTTCCAGTAGGGCCGTCCAGGTGGCCGGCCCTGTCACGGGGCGGCCGGGAGGGGGCCGCTCCTCGGCGGGCCGGCAGCCTGGGTGCCGCGCCCAGCGGGCTCGACGGCCAAGGTCACGACCAAGCGCCTCAATCTGGACAATACCGAGCCGGCCTCGGCCTGTCCGTCTGCGTCGCAAAGCCCTTGGGTGAACGTTGGCGCGCGTCAGAGCTTTACGCCCGCTACCGGCCTCCGGGGTGCCGCCGCGGTGGCGACCGGAACCTGATGGCACGGCCCGCGACGGCGAACGGCCGGCCCGCCGCGTTTCTGCCCGGCTCGCGGGCGCTGTCGCCGCGCCCCCCGTAAACGACTCGTCGCAGTGGGCGTGGACTGGTTGGCTGTCCGCTGTGCGGGTTCTGGTGACCGGGGACCGGGGGCTGGTGGGCACGGTGGTGACGGCCGCGTTGACGGCGGCTGGGCACCGGACAGTGGGTTTCGACCTGGCGGACGGTCATGACGTGCGCGACGCGGCGGATCTCGAGCGGATGGCCGCGGGCTGCGACGGGATCGTCCACCTGGCCGCCGTCGACGAGCCGGTCGACGATCCGGATCTGGCGGAGTTCGGGCCCGCCACCACCGGAACGGACGCGGTGGTGTTCGAGACCAACGCGCTCGGGACCGGCAATGTGCTGCGGGCCGCCGAGCGGCGGGGTGTCCCCCGGGTGGTCGTCCTGAGCAGCGTGGACGTGCTGGGGTGCTTCGGCGGCCGAGGCAGGCCCGACTACCTTCCGCTCGACGACCGGCATCCCACCCGCCCGGCGGGGGCGTACGGGATGTCGAAGTGGCTCGCGGAGCGGATGTGCGCGGCGGCCACCGCCGCGACCGGTGTGTGCACGGTGTGCCTGCGCCCACCAGGGGTGTTCACCGAGGAGATCTACGCCGGGATACGGCGGGCCAGACGCGACCATCCCGACTTCGAGTGGTCCCCGTACTGGGAGTACGGCGCCTTCCTCGACGTGCGGGATCTCGCGTCCGCGGTGGAACGGGCGCTGACCGCGCCGCTTGCCGGCCATCACCGGCTGCTGCTGTGCGCGGCGGACATCTCCTCGTCGAACGACCACGCCCGCACCTTGGCCGAACGGCTGCTCCCCGACGTCGAGTGGCGGGGCGGGCCGGAATACGAGACCGACCCGTTCCGGGCACTGGTCGACGCGTCCGGCGCCCGCGCCCTGCTGGGCTGGGCACCGCGGCACCGCTGGCGTCCTCCCCACAGGGTGTAGAACGCCGCCAACAGAACGACGCTCGACCGGCTCGTCGTCGGGCGGGGTCCGCCGACGCGACCGATGAGTTCCGCCTCGTCGCGTCGTCTGCATGGTGGGAACGTCCCATTCCGCGCCTGCGAGAGTCCCGAGCTGAGACGACAGGAGCGTGCACACCATGGCCGAGGAGAACGTGAGCGCCACCCTGACTGTCGCCGTGCCCGCCGCGAGGGTGTTCGCGGTGCTGGCGGACCCGACGACCCATTCCGCGATCGACGGCACCGGCTGGGTTCAGGAAGCCGCCGACCAGGCGCCGCTGACCGAGGTGGGGCAGATCTTCCGGATGGGCATGTATCACGCCGACCATCCAGACGGTGACTACCGGGTGGTCAACAAGGTCCAGGTGCTCGACCCGCCGCGCGCCATTGGCTGGCTGCCGGGGACGGAGAAGGGCGACGGTCACCTGGACTTCGGCGGCTGGATCTGGCGTTACGACCTGGCGTCACTCGGCCCGTCCGAGACCGAGGTCACGCTCACCTACGACTGGTCAGCGGTGCCGCGGTTCATCCGGGAGTACCTCCAATTCCCGCCGTTCGGCCCCGAACATCTCACCAACTCGCTGCACCACCTGGCCGAGCTTGCCGCACCGACGGTCTGAGCCGCTGCGGCCGCGGCGATATCCCTATCCCAACCCCTGAACCGCCCGAGTCGCCGCCGCGGCCGGAAACCGGCATGGTGACCATGGCGCGACACCTCAAGATTTCACCAGTTGGGCGGACCTGCGGGGAACACGCGCGGATAGCGGATGTTTTCCACAGCCTGCGGTTACCACTACGCTCCGCTGCGCCGGTTACACCTGAGTAGTCCCTGTCAGATTTCCCTTCGGAGACACGTCAAACATCGCGAACATTCGACGACCGCCATGACTCCGTCACCGTGACAGGTGGTGCCCCGTCGGGCGAGCACCGTCGACGCCATCAGGCCATCGGTTTTCTGATTATGGCGACCGCGGTGACGTCCGGCGGTCTCCTGACTGGTTGCCAACCAATGCCGGGAGTTCCCCTCCCCATCGACCAGCGACAAGCACGACCGCCCGTCGCAACCTCCGACCCTCCCTGTGAGGAGCCATCGTCAATACCTGTGGATCTGGCGTGCTCGTCGTTTGCCAATCAGTTACTTCGGAGCAGCCGTGCGGCGGTCTGGGCGGGAGTCTCGTTGCGGGTGTAGATCGTCCGTGTCGCGACCAGCTCGGTGCCGCGGTCGTCGAGCCAGTGGGCGAGGAAGTCGTGCCCGTCGACGATCCAGGATCGGCCTTTGCTCGCTGTGCAGCGTCGCCGTAGCACGGTCAGTGAGCCCTTGCGCTCAGGGGAGGGAAGGAGACGGACCACATCTCGGCAACGGCTCAGTGCGGTGCGGACCGTGACCAGGTGCCGGTGATCGGTGTAGCTAGTGTGGCCTGCGCCCAGTGCAATGACGGCGTCGGGATGATCTGCGGCAGCACGGGCCACGGCATGTGCTCGGGCCGGTTCCCATTCCACTTCGGCCGCAAGGCGTCCGACCGCGGCGATGCGCTCGCGGAGTTTGGCGATGCTCCATCCCACCTCCGCGTAGTACCCGTCCGCGGTGGCGTCCAGATCGACGAACGGTTTGTGCGTCCTCGCTGCAAGCTCTCGGCCGAGGGTGGTTTTCCCAGCGCCGGCCGGACCGACCAGAACCATCCAGGGTGCCTCAGTGGCCGCCGGTCGGCTCACGCGGCGATCACCTCATCGCGTTCTACGAGGCGACCCCGTTCGAAGCGCGCTCCGGCGCGGACGAGGGCGACGAGGTGGGGCGCGTTCACGGCCCGCCACCGCTGCTGGGCGGACTCCACCAGCTTGAAGACCATGGCCAGGGCGGCGGTGCGGGAGCCGGCCCCGCGGGTGACCTTGGTCCGCAGCCTCACGGTGGAGAAGGTGGACTCTATGGGGTTCGTGGTGCGCAGGTGGATCCAGTGCTCGGCGGGGAAGTCGTAGAACGCCAGCAGCTGGTCCTGGTCGGCGGTGATCTTCTTGACGGCTTTGGGGAACTTCACGCCGTAGAGCTGGGCGAACGTCTTGATCGCCGCCTCGGAGCGGTCGCGGTCCTCGGCGTTGTAGATGTCCTGGATCGCTTTCTTCGCTCCGGGCTGCGCGGACTTCGGCAGGGAGTCGAGGACGTTGGCCGTTTTGTGAACCCAGCACCTCTGCTCGCGGGTGGTGAGGAACACGTCGGCCAGAGCCTTCCAGAAACCGAGCGCGCCGTCACCAACCGCGAGGACGGGGGCACGCATGCCCCGGCGGGCGCAGTCGCGCATCATGTCGGCCCAGGATTCGGCGGATTCGCGGTAGCCGTCGGCGAGGGCGACCAGTTCTTTGGAGCCGTCGGTGCGGACCCCGACGAGGACCAGAACGCAGCCTTTGGCCTCCTCCAGACGGATGTTGAGGTGGATGCCGTCGGCCCACACGTACACGTAGTCGGCCTGGGAAAGGTCACGGTTCATGAACGCGACGTGATCGGCCTGCCACTGCTGGGTGAGCCGGGTGACCGTGGCCGGTGAGAGCCCGGCCGCCGAGCCGAGGAACTGCTCCAGCGCCGGGACGAAGTCCCCGGAGGACAGCCCGTGCAGGTAGAGCAGCGGCAGCACCTCGCTGACCTTCGGGGACTTGCGGCACCACGGCGGCAGGATCGCCGAGGAGAATCGCTTGCGCTCGCCCGTGGTCTCGTCGACCCGCTTGTCGTTCACCCGCGGCGCCTTCACCTCGACCGCCCCGGCCGCGGTAGTGACCTTCCGGGGCTGGTGGTAGCCGTTGCGCACCACCAGTCGCCGACCTTTGCCGTCTTGCTGGTCGGCCAACTCGGCTATGTAGGCGTTGACTTCGGCTTCCAGGGCCGCCGCGAGCATCCGCCGGGCGCCCTCCCGAACGATCTCGTCTATCAGGGAGCTGTTCGGCATGGTGCCGTCGTCGTTGACTACGCTGAGCACGGACGTGCCTTCCCGACCGGTGCTGCGAACACCGGCCTACTCGATGACCATCAGTCGATCACTCGGGAAGGTACGCCCTTCGCACGCTTCCCGAGCTCGATCCACAGGTCTTGAGCATGTCTCGCGGACTCCCGCTGCCCTCCCCTCCTCTGGTGGCTGGTCGGGGTCCGGGGCAGCGCCCCGGTGCGTAGTAGGCACTACTCCTTATGTCGTGCGCCTTGTTCGGTAGGGACCGTGACTGTCTGAGGTGGTACCGGCAGGATGGGCGGATGACGCGGCGGTGGGTGCAGTCGGCACATCATCGACCTGGGCGGCGGCGTTCCGGTCACCGCCCACGAGCGACAGTGCGGGGCCTGGTAGCGGGAGCGCTCATCCTCGGAGTGGTTGTGTTCGTCGGGTTCCTGATCGCGGCCCAGGTAAGGATGGATCGAGCTGGCTGCGGCGCGGTCGATCCGACGGACCCAGGCAACTACAGCGCGGTGTTTCTCGCCAACGACACCCCGCGGTTGGTCGTCGTCGACGACTGCCAGGGCGGCTATTGCAGATCCGATCAAGGGTCGATGCCGCTGGCGCCAGGCGAGCGAGTCGGGGTCGACGCCGCATGCGCGGCCAGCGGCGACGCCATGACGTCGTGGCGGGTAGCAAGCGCTGACGGGACCGTTCTGGGCTACGTCGCGGTCGACACCCCCAGGAAGCGCGACGGCCTTGTCTACCCCATCTCCCGCGTGAGCCACAATCGGTTCACCGCAACCCCTTCGCTCTGACCCCCAAAGGTGCACGGTCGGACCACTCAGGTCGCCGACGTCCACACTCCAGGTCGAGCGTCGGGCCGACGCCCCGACGCGCGCGGGTGGGGTGGCAGTCCCGACGCGCCGGGGCCCCGGGGCGCGGCGGGACTGACGGGGCCCCGCCCGTGCGTGGCGCGCGTGGCGGACCGACGCGGCGGCCGAAGGCCGCCCTTGAACCTGAAAGGATTTAAAAAACCTGAAAGGACTTTCTACGACAGCGATCTTCGCTCGACGATCTTCGCCCGCGCTGCCAGGCGGAACCACGACGCGGAGATCGACACTGACGACCTCGGCGCCCATGACGGCTCGGGAGTGCCGTCGCAGACCGACGCGCCTACCCGGCCGACACGGCGTCCCAAGACCGACGTCCAAGTAGCAACCGCTCCGGCGGGACGGACGGACCCTGAGAGGAGAGGGCAACCGGTCCACCGACGTTCACACCGGCCCGTGCCGCCCGCTCGCTCAGCTGATCGATACCGACGGCGTCCACCACCGTCCGGCGCCGTCCGCCGGCTCGGGTACACCGTTGGGTGCACTGGCACCCGCCCTGGCCAACGTCGTTCCCTCACGCTCGGCACGATCGGCGACCGTCCCGGACGCCCGGCCGACACGGAGATCATGAGATCATTCGTGGTCCGTCCGCGTATGTCCGTGGCCGTCGGCTGGTCCAGGTCGCGCGGCTGGCGGCGTCCACGGACGTCCACCTTCGTCCGCCGTCGTTCGCCGGCCTGGCTGCCGGCACCGTACTGACCACGGCGGTCCGTGAGCTCTTCCTAGTCGCCGTGCCGGCCTGTTGGACGCGGTTGGTCCCCTACTGGGGAAGTGCTTTCATCGGATCGCACATCCGCCTTTGTTTCCTGGACCTTTAGGCGATGCAGTTGTTGCCCAATCGCCGAACTCACGAAAATGCTCGGCAGCACGAAATAGCGTTCTAGAAGCCTCAGCTCTCCGAAGGGCCAGAGAAATAGAGCGACAGCTCCGTAGGCTACGACGAGGTAGAGCACCCAGCGAAGAATGAGTGCCGGGTGAGCCCGAAGAAGCCGCAGCATTGTACGAGGCCCTATCGCCTTCTTTAGGTCATCTCTAAGCCATCCGACAGGCGTCCGACGTCCTCGTTGCTCGCGATGCCGACCTGCGGGAGGTTCCGTGAAACTCGCACGATTGTGGGTACGGCGTCCGCGGCCTCTCATAACGCGAGCGTCCCACAGACGCGGAAGGTTCGTGGAGTTGCGGACGATGCTGCCTTGCAAAGTCACTCTCGCCTGTCCGTCGATGTCCGGGCTCGTTCGTAGTCGTCCACTGTCGTCCGCGGGCTTGGCTGCCACCGTGGCTGCCGCTGCGCCCTTGGCGTGGTCGGAGAGGCCGGGCCATCCCACCGACCCGACGCTCCCCCACCGTCCACAACGTCCGCAGTCGTTGCTACATCGGGCTGAACGCCAGTGGGCGGCGGAGGTCGGCTCGTTCGATCATCCGTCGGCGATCCGTCCAAGCTTCAGCGGCACCGAAACGCCGCTGCGTCTAACCTCGCAGGACGTGACGAACCGCCCCGAGGGCTCAGACAAGCGTCGCCGGCCAACCCGGACGATCCCGCTCCAGTACCTGTGGGGCCGCGCTCCCCGGATCGACCTCTACGCGGATCGCCTCCGCCTGATCCTCCCGATCTACTTCGGCCGCAAGGCCATCGAGGTCCCGCTCGACCAGGTGGCGGTCACGCCGGTATACCTGTCCTCCGAGAAGCCCTCGATCATCGCGGATCAGGGAATCACCGAGGACGGGCTGTCTATCCCCTACCTGTTCACTCGCTTCACAACGCTGCTTCGCGACATCCCGGGCATCAGGCCGCCGAACCTGATGCTCGTCTTCGCCACGCCGGCACGGGTCCCGCCACTGCGCAAGCTCGAGTACACCCGGGTGTCGCTACCGTTCGGTTACATCTCGTCACGAGCCGAGAATGGGGTAACGATCGACGGTGCGCTGCTATGCGTCACGAGCCCAGACGCTCTCCACCAGTTGGCAGCCAGCGGCGTCGAGGCCGTCTCCGACTGGCGGACCTGGCTACGTGCTCACCCCAGAAACGACGTCGCCATCCGCCAGGACCGAAAGGCGGCCGACCAGCACTTCGTGGACCTGACCCGAAACCTTCTCGTCGTCTGGGTCCTCTTCCTGGCCGCCGTCGTCGCCGCCATCGTCATCTACAGCCTGGCAACCTAACCATCTGAGCACGACCCCTGTCCGTACGGCTACCGCTGAATGCACACGATGATCGAGTGGATACTCCGGAGTGAACCGACCTCTCCGCGCACGAGCCATCGCTCGACGCAATTGCCCTCGGCTGACGGCAGGGCGGACCGCGACCAGCCCCCCGATTACAAGATCGGTCCGGACGGTCCGTTGATGTCCACGCTCGTCCGTCGGTCCTGCTCACAGCCATGCCGCGTCCACCGCCGTCCGCTCCCGTCGGCCGGTGTCCGTGGGCTTGGCTGTACGGATGGATGCACCAGCTGGCCATCTCGGCGTGGCACGCCTCTGGTTCAGCAGAACGTCTCGAATCGCAGGAGGTCCATCCGCACCGGCGCGCGACAGGTCCGGAACCCAGCACCTGGGCGAGCACCTGGACAACGGCCACCCGGTCCCATCATGGTTGCCACCGGGTGTCGGTCATCATGGCGCCTATGCCCCGTACGCGGCGGTCCCCGGGAACGCAGACCGTCCTGGACGTGCTGCGCAGCGGGTTTCGACGACCTGACCCGGACGCCGTGACCAAGCTCATCGACGAGATGGACGCCGGCCGGCTCGCCACACAGCCCGTCGCGGTCTCCTGTTACCTCCGCGGCACCGCGAGCGCCCTCCCGCGCCGCTGGCAATACGGCGTTCTGATACTCGACGGCCACAGCCTGACCTGGAGGCGGTACATCACAGGTCAGCGCGCCCCCAGACGCGTGCCATCCCACCTCGACGTGGAGCAGGTACGCGACGTCAGCGGCGTCGAGGGCCTTCACCTCAAGGCCGAGCTGTTCCAGATCATCGTCGGCAGTCGTCCGCCATACCTGGTCACGGTCCTGCCCACGTCCGCCGGCGGCGACGCTCGTCCGTCGGTGCCCGCGGGCTTGGCTGTATCAGCCGATCGTCCAGGAGCCTCACAGAAGCTGGGACTCGCCAGGGGCATGTAGAGCCGATCCGACCGTCCCGTACCCTGTCGCCGTGAGCATGATCGGGGAGTACCTGCGAGTCACACCGAGCCAGCTGGACCAGGCCGTCAAGGATCCCGAATGGGCACTCGATCTCGCCGAAACGATTCGCGATTCACAGGACGAGAGCAAGCCAACGCCAGCTGAGGCACTACATTTCAGTACCTACAAGACATGGGATCTGCTCGCATTTTTGTTGCGGCGATCATCTTTCCCCGTAGATATCATCCACGGCGAGGAATGTTTCGCCGAAGATGAAGACTGGGGTTATGGACCTCCACGGTATCTGCCAGTAGAGCGGGTCAGGCTAGCGGCAGAGATCCTGCAGCAGACCACCTATGACCAGCTGATTCGGACGGTCACCCCCTCAGAAATTGCCGATGCCGACATTTACCCAAAAAGCGCGAACTCCGCAGACTCCCTAGAATGGGGGCGTGACTATTTCATTCCCCTGACGGCCTTCTTCCAAGGCGCAGCCGCGGCCGGCCACGCGGTACTGGCCTGGCTCGACTGACCAGGCATGCGAAAGGCCTGCGTTACAGCTCAGGCCCACCGGGTGTGAAGTTGCCACTCATCCGACGAGCTCCCACGGCGGCCCCGAAGCATCCGGTCCGAAGTCCTCGGCGAGCCGCCCACTTCTCCTTGCTCGAGTGCCGCGACCGCCGATGGGCCCCTAGCGCCCGCTCTCATGATGTAGATCCGGGGCCTGCGCGAGTGCTGCCGCTACCCAGGTGAGCCATCGGTGGAGGGTGCTGAAGTCGGCGTCGGTCAGGCCGTGGCGGGGGTCGACTCGGTGGAGCAGGGCCGGTCCTCGATGGTGTGCCATGACCCACGTCCGGTCGGGGGAGGTGATCTCATCGTCGACCCAGGCGAACGGGCGGCCTGCAGCCCAGGTGACCAGGGCGCGGGTTTTCCAGTGCAGGCCGTGGCGTTCATCCCATGCGTCGAATTCGGAGGGTTCTGGCCAGGTCACGACGGCCAGTTCAGGCAGTCCGAGCCGCGGCGCGACGTAGTCGTTGGCGTCGGCCATCCACGTGGTGGCCCAGACAAGCTCACCCGGCAGGGCTGCCAGCCGGGACCCGTGGCCGGAGTTGATCCTCGCAAGCAGCGGGTTCGCCTCCGATGACGCTGATCCGCAGCCGGGTCCGTGGTTCGGATAGGCGCCCGCCGGGGCGCCGAAGGGAATGAGTGGCCCGTCCACATCAAGGAAGATCAGCGGCTCGCCTACGGAGCTGTCCACGCTCACACCATAGGGCTGATCGATGCGTCGAAGCCCCGAGCGGTAGGCCGTGGCTCGGGCTCCGATCTGCTTCAGCCAGGCTCTCGCTCCCAGGGAGTCGACCCTGGCGCGCCGGCTCGGTCAGACGGTGACGTTGGCGGTCAGGAAGTCGTTGAGGAGGCACCCGATCCGTAGACCTCGGCGGGCCGTCCACGAGCGTCCATCGGTGTCCATCGGTGCAGGTGACGGGCTCGGCGACGTCCACCGTCGTCCACTGACGTCCACCCCCGTTGCGGTACAACTGCCGTACTTCTCGACCCCGTGCCTCGGGCTACCTACGGTGACATCCGGAGGGCAGGGATCCGCGCGGCGATCCTTTCTAGGTTCGGATGGGGGAGCCGAAGCGGAGGACGTTCCCTTCAGGGTCGATGACGGCGCCTTCGCGTTGGCCCCAGTCGGTGTCCTCCGGGGAATGGATCTCGACTCCGGCGGAGCGCCACTCGGCGGCCAGGTCGTCGGCGTCGTCGACGAACAGGTACGCGCTGCCGCGAAATTCCGGATGGTGATCTGTGACGACGCCGAGGTGGATTTCGACGCCGTCGCGCGTGGCGTAGCCATAGCCGCCGCCCTCGTACCGCCGAGTCGTGAAGCCAAGTCGTTGGTAGTGCGCCAAGGTGGTGGCCAGGTCGCGGACGGGGAAGATCGGCGCTATGCGCTTCAGGCTGCCCACGGGACGAAGGGTAGCCACCTTCGTATCGAGGCCGAGCTGCGGCCGGCCGCCAACCGCCACACGTCGCGACCTGGTGCAGGCCGGGAATCAGATCCGTAGTTTGATCCGGATCTTCCGGGGACGTCCGTGGATGTTCGCCGTGTCCGGTGAGCAGGGAGGCGCCGTCCGCCGACGTCCGCCAGTCTCCGCGCTCGTCCGCCGGCTCGGCTGTCAGCTTGGCTGTCACTCCAGGCGGTCACGGTTTGGCCCGGGGATGTACTGCGTCTCGCCTCAGGGGCGCCGCAGTTAGCGCCGTCCGCCGGTATTTGGTCCCATGCGACGACTACGATCCCGCGCGGAGGCTTGAAGCGGGCTGCGCGTCGGTCGTGGAAGGTAAGGTGCCGCGCGGGGTGACGGGCGGCGAGTACGTGGCACCGGCGGAAGACGTGTTCGAACGTCAGCATTCGGGGTCGCTGTCGAACCCGCAGTTCGCTGGGCTGGTGGGCCAGGTCGGGCTGCATGCGCGGAGGGGTGCACCGTGGGCCTGCCGGCTGCTGTACCGATGGCTGGCAGTGGAGGAGTCCGACACCCGGCGGGTCATCCTACTGAAGACGATGATCGAGGTGGGCTGCCGGGACTGCCCGCTCGACATGCTGACGAGGCTGGTCGCGGTCCCACACACGGACGTGTGCCAGGAAGCCGCGCACCTGCTCGTGCTCGCCGGCCCTTCCGGGGAACGTGCGCTGCTCGCGACGCTGGGCCGGCTCCGCGGCTATCTACTGGCCATCTCGCTCGGCCAACTCGCATCCGGCAACGGGCCGCTCGACGTCGCCACGGTCGCCAGCTACGCCAACCACCCCAACCAGCACGTCCGCCTGGGCACGCTCGGGACCCTCGCGGTCCGCGGCGACGGCACCTGCACCGGGAAACTCGCCGCGGCAATCGACCGCTCCGACATACCAACCCGGGACGCGGCCCTGACGGCGCTCGTCACCATCGGCGGCCCGGACGCCGTCGACGCGGTCTTGAAACGGCTGTCCATCGACGCAGCGCGCCGGTCCCGACCGGAAACCCTGACCGTCGAACTCGCGCTGAACTACCTCGGCCAGCACGCCCAGACCCGCCCCGACGCGCTCACCCACGCCCGCACCCTCATCGTCGACCACTGGCACCGACGCGACGAAGCAGAAATCGCCTGGATCCGCAAGAATCTCCCGCAGGTCGCCCCGGAGACTCCGGAACCGATCAGCCCACCCTCATCCCAAGCCGCCGCTGGTATGCGCCGCCCGGTTCTCGCCCGCCTCCATCGGATGATGCAGGACAGCATGTAACGGCGGGCACCTCACCCCGCGAGCAAACGGCTTGATTGTCTCGCAGCGCCGACGGTCGAACACTTGGATCCAAATAACGACCGTTGCTGCGGGCACGCACGGGTGGAGGCCCGACCGCCGACCCACTCCTGGTCCGGCGCTTCGCCATACCGTTTCGCCACCGTCGTGAGTCCTTGCGTCACGGAGTGCTACACGGCCCGGCCCGCCAACCGCCCGACTACAAGATCGTCCCGCGTAGTCCATGGACGTCCACAGTCGTCCGCCGAGCCTGGTCACAGCCCTGCCCGTGTCCATCGGCGTCCACGCTCGTCCACCGGTGTCCGGGGGCTGGGCTGTACGAATGGCTGTACAACCGGCGGTGTCCGGTTGCCGCACGACCCGCTGCTGGCCGCCAGTCGCGGAGCGTCGACAAGCGCGACAACCGCAGCGGGCCGTCATGCGTCAGAACCCTCGACGTCGATTTTATCGAGGCCGAAGCCGAGGCCGCAAAAGCCGGCGCCGTATATTTGAAGGGGAGTCCACAAGCTTGCATTTCTCGCCGTTCGCGGCCACGGCCTTCACGAGACTGCTTGCAAGAAACGTCAGAGCCTCGTTCACAATCTTTTGCGATCGGCGAGGGGAAAGCTCCTTCCGGATGGCATAGTGCAGATTTTCAAGGCTCATGCAGCCTTCGCCGATAGGATCTTCGTCGTTTGCCTCCTGATAGAGAAGTGCAACGATCTTCGCGATGAGTGCGACGGAATTCTCGGCGGCGTCGTAGAGTTCATCTATCTCGGCCAGGCTATTACCGGGATGCTCAAATAGACCCTTCAGATCAAGCAAGGTCAGAGGGGTGCGTTGGTGCCGTTCAAGGAGCCCTATCAGTTCTTCAACCGTTAGCAGTGCATCGCCCGCATGACCGCCACGGCGGGCGAGATAGACGCTGCCCATGCCGCCATCACCAAGACGACCGAGCACGGCGTAGGGGCCCAGAACGCTAGGGTCGGACTCGTCGAGCGGCGCCACGTCCGACAGCCCGATCAACGTTACCCCCCGACCGGAAGACCCAGGTCCGATTCTTTCCCCAGACTGAAGGGCTTCTTCTGTATAGGCAGTTATATCCCATGGAAAACGGCCCACGAGCGCCCATGGGCGATGCCCATGGCGTGCCTGTCTCTGAGCTGGGGCGTTGTGACAACCACTAGCCTCGAGCTTTCGCGGCCTGGGCTTGGGCGATCGTGGGCTGTCCTCCGAGCCTCGTCGATGTTGAGTTGTGGTGTTCGGCCGGGTTGGTCCGTGGCCGAGTGTCCCGCTGTCGCGCGGGGTGGGCGCTCGGTCCACGTCCGGGAGTTCTTCCAGGTCGGTGGGGCAGGGAGGTCGCTCCGGTTATCCGGGGGTGGGCAGGGCGCGCAGCCGGCTGATCGCCTCGACGGCCAGCGGCGCGAAGGGGTGGTGCGCGGCTGGTGCCGCTTCAGGCAACGTTGGCCCGGTCGACGATCCGGCGTAACCGCTGATCTTGGGCGTGCTGGTTCCGCCAGATGATGTAGCGGCGGATCATGGATGCCTGGGCGCGGTGGTTGCGGTGGTCGGTGCCGTCCAACGGGAAATAGCGCAACGCGGTGAACTGGGCCTCGATCCGGTTGAGCCAGGACGAGTAGGTCGGGGTGTAGGCGATCTCGACGTTGGCAGCCTGGGCCCAGTCACCCACCCGGCTGTCGGTCTTCGTGGTCAGGTGCGGCGACTAGCCAATGGCAGTGCCCGCGAACAGAGGGCCGCCGGCTGGCCAGGTGGGCAGGTAGGCAGCCCCCTGCGCTGCCGGCGCTGTGTCGGGCACTGTCTGCCCACCCGCCACCGCTGAAGATCGCCAGATCTGTAGCCGAATCCGAATATGGCTCGCCGTTTTACTGCGGGCACTGGTTGTCGAAGTCGCGGCAGTATTCCACGACGTTCGGCGCGGTGCGCTTGGTCCGGCGCCGGTGGGCGCGGCTGTTGGCCGCCGCGCTGTCGGGCCGTCCGCTGGGCCTGGACGGCGATGGCGGGCCGTTGGTGCTCGATGAGTTCGGCCGTCCCGACGGGGACGAGCGCACGCTCATTGTCGGGCAGTGGCGCTACGTCGGACGGGGCCGTGATCCTGCTGGGGCGGAGGATGCGCCCGGGGCGGGGCCGTGAGTCGGCGGCGCGGGTCGGGGCCGTTGGCTGGACAGATCGTGCTGCCCTTCGACGACCACGAAGAGACGACCGGCGCAGCGAACCTGGCGGGGCTTATGGCCGCCGAGAGGACGAGTACCGCAGGTTCCGGCTCGTTGTCTGTCCCTGCTGCGGCGGTCGCGGAAGACTGCGCGCGACCGGTGGGGGTGGGCGGGTGGGACCGCCTCCCGCCAAGATCCGAAACGGCCCGTCAATGCGGTGCGGACAGAGTAGCGGCGGCGGGGCTCGGTTCCGCGGAACCGGACGGCGCGCAGGTGACGGTTCCGGACTGGGTGCCTGCCTCGGCACGGGCGGACTATCTGGCGGGCTGGCTGGCAGGTCGTCGGGCTGCGGTTGCGGCGGGTCCGCTGACGGATGAGGTGGCCCGGGACGTGGTAGCGATCATCGACGGGGTCAGTCGGCCGGTCCAAGCTGCGGATGCGGCCTGACGCACATCCGGTCCTCTGCCGGTAGGTGATGATCCGCCATGACGTCGATGCGTTCCATCACCCGGGCCAACAGGCGTCGCCGCTGCGCCAGCGTCATGTCCGGCCACTCCTGCGCAAGCTGGAGCAGCCGCTCATCGTCACCAGGTTTTCCCTTTATTCCGCTGGTGACTGTCCCGGCTGCGGACGTGCGTAGTCCGGTCGGATGCCCAGGCGCTGTTCGTCGGGGAGCACCGGGTCGAAGACGATGGCGGCATCGATCCTGCGGCCGTCTTTCGGCATCAGGGGCAGCGGGACGCGGCCGGGTAAGGCGATCGCGCAGGCGTCAGCAGGGTCAGAGGGAGCTCGCGTAGCCGGCGGTAACGCGCATCGTCTCGCCGGTGACGAAGCGGGCCTTGTCGGAGCAGAGGTAGAGCATCGCGTCGACGATGTCCTGCTCGGTGCCTTCGAGGTCGAGGAACTGGTGGTGCCGGTGGCCCTCGATCATCTGCGGGGTGAACTCGTTCCGGATCGTGTCGGTGACGTGCAGGCCCGGTGCCAGCGCGTTCACGCGGATTCCGCTGGGCCCGAGCTCGCGCGCCCAGGCGAGCGTGAGCGCGCGTACGGCAGCCTTCGTCGCCCCGTAGGCGCCCATGCCGTTGAACGCGGCCGACGAGGAGATGTTGAGGATGTTGGCGCCTAGCCGGCCCTGCAGGTGCGGTCGCGCGGCGAGGGTCCCGATCATCACGCCCATCACGTTCACGTCGAAGAGGCGACGCAGCTTGGATACAGGGAGCTGCGCCCAGTTGACGCCGTACTCGAGCGAGTGCAGGCCGGCGTTGTTGATGAGGATGTCGACGCCACCGCCGTGCAGGGCGGCGACGTCGGTGAGCACCGCGTCCCAGGCCGCGTCGTCCGCGACGTCGAGGCGGTGGGCGGATGCCGCCTGGCCACCCGCCTCGGTGATCTCGCGAGCGGCCTTGTCGACCTCGGCTTTATCGACATCGGTCAGGACCGCGTGCGCGCCGAGCTCGGCGAGCGCCCGACCGAACGCGCGACCGAGGCCGCGCGCGCCGCCGGTGATGAGCGCGACGCGTCCCTCGAACTGGGTGACCCGATCAACCACGACCGCCTCCGCAAGCCAGCATATTTGAACTCAGTCGAGATATTGATTAGGTGGTGATCGCACAATCCCGCCTAGGCGTGCGGACAGGGCTGAAGACCATGTCCCGATCGGGGACGGTCTGGCTCGGAGCGCCAGCCCGCACTCATGGGCTCGACGCCGCCGGCCGCGGGACGGCGCGCCACCGCATCGCCGGAGAGGCGGTCGATCCAGATGCCGCGATCATTCCCTATCGTTACTCAAACAACCCTCGACGAGGTCATGTTAAGGTGCGTTTGTGGAACGTCTCTACTCGGTGGATCGGGTCGCCGACCTGCTGGGCCTCCATGTGCGGACCGTGCGCGGCTACGTGCGTGACGGACGGCTGAAGGCGGTGCGGATCGGCAAGCAGTACCGGATCGCGCACGAGGACCTCGAGGTCTTCACCGGCCGTTCGGTGTCGACACCCACCCCGGAGACGGCCGCGCGCCAGCGGCACGTCGAGGTGTCGAGCATCGTCGAGGTCGAGGCGATCAGCGTCGACACGGCGAGCCGGGTGAGCACCCTGCTCACGGGCGTCGCGGTGCATCGGGGAGACGCGCCCGTACGGATCGAAACGGTCTACGACGAGGAGCGGGCTCGCATGAAGATCGTCGTTCTGGCTGACATCGACGACACCGTGCGGCTGCTCGAGTACGTCAAGGCGGTACTCGAGTCATGAGCGCCACCTACAAGGCCGGCGACGTCGGTCGGTTTTCGTTGTCCACTCGCACGCATCGCGAGTAGGCGTTCACTGGGCTGGCCACCTGTGGACGTGTCTTCTCCAGAGAATTCGGTACCTCGAGAGGGAGAGATATGCCCGCGCACGATGGACGGCTGATGAGAGCAGCGCTCCGTGAAGATCTCGTCACCGCGATGAAGGCACGGAATCGCGATGCCGTCACCGCGCTTCGCACGGCCATCGCCGCCATCGACAACGCGGAGGCGGTGGACGCGCCCGGTCACGGCCAGCCGTGGGCCGGTGAGCACGTCGCGGGCGCGCGGGCGGGAGTCGGCGCGACCGAAGCGGAACGTCGTGACCTGACCGCGGGCATCGTGATCGCCATTCTGCGCGCGCAGGTCGGCGAACGTATCACCGAGGCCGAGCGTTACGAGGCACACGGACAAACGGATGCGGCCGACCGGCTCCGCCGGGAGGCAAAAACGCTCATGAAGTACGTGCGGGAATAGCGGAAGCGTCGAGCACCCGGCCCGGCCGCCAGGTGCGGGGACTCACCCGACGCGGACGACGCTCTTGCCGCGGGTGGCACCCCCCGCCAGGTTCGCGATCGCGGTCTCGACGTCGCCCAGTTCGTATTCCGCGGTGATGTCGATGCGCACCGCCCCGTCGGCGACCAGGCTCATGGCGCGGGTGGCGCTGTCGGCCAGCTTCTTCGGGCTGGTCTGGCTGGCCAGGTTGCTGTTGTACGTCATCAGCGACTGCCCCCGGGTCAGCAGGTCGTTGGCCGACACGGTGACCGGTTCGAAGGTGGCGATGTTGCCGTAGGCCACGATCCGGCCGTGCGGGGCCAGCCGCTCCAGGTTCGCGAGGCGGGTGGGGCCGCCGATCGGGTCCAGAATGGCGTCGAACGTCTCCCCGTCCAAAGCGTCGGGGAACTCTTCACGCACCAACACCTGATGGTAGCCGAACTGGTGGGCGTAGTCGACCTGGTCGGCGTTGCCGACCACCCCGACGATGCGGGCCGCGCCCGCCGCGGCGGCGAACTGCGCGGCCTGCGACCCGACTCCGCCGGCGGCGGCATGGATCAGCACGCTGTCCCCGGGCGCAACGGCGGTGACGGAGTTGATCAGGTCGTAGGCGGTCGGCGTGACCCATCCGAACCCGGCCGCCGCACGTGGGTCGACTCGGTCGGCGTTGATCGCCAGCACCGCGGGCGCGGTCACGACCTCGGCGAAGCCACCGCCGCCGATCAGCGCGGCGACCTGTTCGCCCAAGCGGGCGTCCGCCACGCCCTCCCCCACCGCGACGATCTCGCCTGCCGCCTCGAAACCCGGCACGAACGGGCGTTCGACGGGGAAATGACCCGCGCGCACGAGTACATCGCCGTACTGCACTCCCGCATAGGCGACCCGGATCGCGACCTCGCCCGCGCCAGGCACAGGTTCGGCCACCTCGACGACCCGGAAGCAATCATCGACGCCCAGAACGACGGCCTTCATCACATCAAGCCCCTGTCTCAACTCAGTATCCTGACACTTGGAACCCAATCTGTATCAGATACCTGAGTCAACTAAGAGGTCTGTGACATGACCGACGTACCGGTCGAGGAATATCTGTGCACCCGCATCCGGCGCGCCGAGCAGGCCCTGATCGGCCACCACGAAGCGGTGCTCCGCGGCTACGGGCTGACCATGCCCCAGTACACGGTGCTGCTGGCCCTCTCCCGCGAGGAGGCCATGTCCGGAGCACAGTTGGCCCGCGCGTGCGGGGTGACCCAGCAGAGCATGGCCAGCGTGCTGACCGGCCTCCAGAACAAGGGGCTCCTCGACCGCCGGCCGTCGCCCGTGCACGCGAAGGTCCTCATCGCGACCCTCACCGACGCCGGCCACGACATCCTCGACCGCGCCTACCAGGAGGTGATCGTGCTGGAACGCGCCCTCACCGACCGGTTCACCCCGGCGGAACACCGGCAGTTCTGCGACCTTCTCGACCGCGCCACCGCCACCCTCGTCGAGCAGACCCCCGAGCGCGGCGGAAGAACCCAGTAGATCGGACCGCCTCTCGGCTCGGCCGTGGCTGCTCCAGCCGTGGCTACTCCAGCCGTGGCTACTCCAGCCGAGGCTCGATGGCCGGAGCGAGGAGTCTGATCAGCGCGTGCGGCCTGGAGGTCCTGAGGTACTCCCCACAGGCTTTGTCGTTCGCGCGTCGTTCCAGCGACTGCCAGGCGACCGTCCAGCCAGCGTGCGCGGCGAGCTGGCGCAGGAACGCGCGCTGGGTCCGCCCGTTGCCCTCCCGGAACGGGTGGATGGCGTTCAGCTCGCCGTAGAGCGAGGCGAAGGACATGACGAAACCGTCCCACTCCAGCGGGACCAGGAACCTGCGCACGGCCAGCTTGGCGAACAGCTGGTCGAGCCGCTCGGGGACGAGCTGCGCGTCGCAGAACGACACGTCGCCCTTCGAGATGTTGCCCGTGCGTAGCTGACCCGCCCAGTCGTAGACGTCGCGGAACAGCAGGCGGTGGAACCTCAGCAGATGCGCCGTGTCGTACGCGCCGGGAACGACCGACGCCGTGAGCTCGGCCGTGCGGATGCCGACGAGCTCGTGCTCGGCCTTGCTCAGCTCGTCGGCGTCCCGGATGTCGAGCAGGTTGCGCAGGCACGCCGCGCCCGGCCAGCAGTACGGGTCCTCGTCCTCCACCGCCGTCACGACGTCCCGTACTGGACGATCATCTCGGCGATGATGTCGTCCGCCGCGCGTGTCCCAGCGGCCGCCTCACGCAGCCGGTCCACCATGTACGGGCCGAACTCGTGGCCCTCGAGACGCGCGCTGCCCACGGCGACGACCACCGCGACCTCCGGCGAGGTGCGAAGCCGGCCGTAGTAGTCGGCCATCACCGTCGGATCGATCACCTTGGCGGAGCGCCGCGCGACGAGACGCCCGGCGCGGGCGAGCCGCCACGGCGGCTCGGTGCGCACGATCCGCGACAGCTCTCCCTCGGGCAGGGGGCCGTACGACCGCAGGATCCGCTCGACAGCGTCACGCGCCCGCGGGCCGAGCCGCCGCGGGTCGCCGGCCGGCCAGCCGGAGGCCTCCCGCCGGCCGCGGTGCCGGTCGTACAGCCGGCGAACGACCGGCCCGTTCATCCACGCCTCAATGTCGTCCTCGAACAAGTGCTCGCGGTGGTCCGCGAGATGCCAGGCCTGCGCGTAGTAGACGAGCTTCTGAAGCCGCGCGGTCCGCATCGCGCCACGACGCTCCAGCAGGTAGGCGGCGACGTCGTCGACGTTCTCCGCCATCACGCCCTCCCGCTCGGACCGTGACCATGTAGACGTGACGCACGGCCCTGATCAGGCCCGCCCCTGATGCCGTCCACGTCCGACAACGCCCAGTTTACGGCGGTCCGCCGCCGCCGAAGCGCTCTCCCGCGGGATCGGCGCCGCGTCACGCGCTCCGCGCCGCGCGACAGGCCATCCCATATATCGATACGTTTCGGAGGGCCGCGGGTCATCCGCCGGCCGGCACCCGCCCTGTCGTGTCCACCGGAGTCCGAGGAGCGAGGCATCATGCGGTCCGAACTGATCGACACCCAGCGGCGGGGGCGCAAGATCGCCCTCAGCGGCGACGAGGTCGACGCGCTGCTGACCGAGCAGCGGGTGTGCCACGTGGCGACCCTCACCGCCGGCGGGACGCCGCACGTCAGCCCGCTGTGGTTCGTCTGGGACGGCACCTCGCTGTGGCTCTACTCGATCGTGCGCAGCCAGCGGTGGGCCGACCTGCTCCGGGACGGGCGCGCCGCGGTCGTCGTGGACGCCGGCGGCGACTTCGGCGAGCTGCACGGCGTGGAGCTGCGCGGCCGGTTCGAGCCGGTCGGTGAGACGCCCCGCACCGGCCAGACGGACGTCCCCGAGCTGGCGGCACCCGAGCGGCTGTTCGCCGCCAAGTACATCGCCAACCCGGACGGGTCGATGTACCACGACGGCCGGCACGCCTGGCTGCGTCTCACGCCAGAGAAGGCCGCCTCCTGGGACCATCGCAAGCTCGGCTTCTAGCTCGGCTTCTGACGGTCGTCGTCGCACGGTGCTGGCGGAGTGGGTGTATGGGAGAGGTGGGGTAAAGCAGTGAGCGTGGTGACCAGCCGGCAGGGCCGGGTGCTCGTCGTCCGGATCGACCGGGAGGAGAAGCGCAACGCGCTCAACGCGGCCGTCACAGCCGGCATCGACGCGGCGATGAACACCCTCGAGGACGACCCCGAGCTCTGGTGCGGCGTCCTGACCGGCGGGACCCGGGTGTTCTCCGCCGGCGCCGACCTCGCCAGCGGGCCGGGCGAGCCGACCGAGCGCGGCGGCCTGGTCGGGCTCATCCACCGGCGCCGGACCAAGCCGCTGATCGCGGCGGTCGAGGGCCTGGCGCTCGGTGGCGGCGTCGAGCTCGTGCTCTGCTGTGACATGGTCGTCGCCGCGCGCACCGCCCAGTTCGGGCTGCCCGAGGTCAAGCGCGGTCTCATGCCCGACTTCGGCGGCGCGTTCCGGATCACCCGGGTGCTGCCGCGCAACGTCGCCTACGAGCTGCTCGCCACCGGCGACAACCTCACCGCCGAACGCGCCGAACGGCTCGGCTTCGTCAACCTCCTCACCGAGCCGGGCGCAGCCCTCGACGGCGCGCTCGCGCTGGCCGAACGGGTCATCGCGAACGCGCCGCTCGCCGTCCGCGCCGCGCTGGACGTCGCCCATCAGGAGGTCTCCCCCGACGAGACCGCCAGCTGGGCACGCAGCGACGCCGCCCACGCTCGGCTACTGGAGACCGCGGACCTCGCCGAAGGCATCGCCGCCTTCTTCGAGCGCCGGCCGCCCCTGTGGTCGGGCCGGTGACAGCGCCCCGACGGAGGCGAGCCTGAACGCCGAAGGTCCTCGCCGGCGTTCTACGCGACTCCCTCGCTGATGATCTTTACCTCGGTGTACTCCTCGAAACCGAGGGTGCCCATCTCGCGGCCTACACCGCTCTGCTTGTAGCCGCCGAACGGCACCTCGCAGCTGAAGTACATCCCGCCGTTGACGTTCACGACGCCCGAGCGGATCTTCTCGGCGATCGCGCGGGCCCGCGCCGCGTCGGCGCTCTCGACCGTGCCGGCGAGGCCGAAGATGGTCGAGTTGGCGATGCGCACCGCCTCCTCGTCGGTGTCGAACGGGATGACAACCAGCACCGGGCCGAAGATCTCCTCCTGCGCGATCCGAGAGTTCGGGTCGACGTCCGCGAAGATCGTCGGTTCGACGTAGTAGCCGCGCTCCAGGTGGGCCGGCCTGCCGCCGCCGAGGACGAGGCGGGCGCCCTCGGCCTTGCCGATCTCGATGTAGTCGAGCACCCGCTGGCGCTGCCTGGCGTTGATCAGTGGGCCCATGTACGTGTTCGGGTCGGCCGGGTCGCCGTAGGGAATGGAACGGAACGCGTCCGCGACCTTGGTGACCATCTCCTCGTAGCGGGAGCGCTGGACCAGCAGCCGGGTGTTGATCGAGCACCCCTGCCCGGACTGCGCCAGCGACTGGTAGGCGACCATGAGTGCGTTCGTGTCGACGTCGGCGTCGTCGCACTGGATCCAGGCGGACTTGCCGCCGAGTTCCAGGAAGACCTTCTTGACGGTGCTCGCCGCGGTGGCCATCAGGTGGCGACCGACGGCCGTCGACCCGGTGAAGCTGATCAGGTCGACCCGCGGGTCCTCGGCCAGGAGCTGGGCGACCGCGTTGTCGGACGTCGGCACGACGTTGAGGACACCCGGCGGCAGGTCGGTCTCCTCGACCGCCAGCCGGCCCAGGGCGGTGGCGTTCCAGGGGGTGTCCGGCGCGGGCTTGAGGATGACGGTGCATCCGGCGGCCAGCGCGAAGGCCACCTTGGCCAGGTTGACCTGCATCGGCGCGTTCCACGGCGTGATCGCCGCGACCACGCCGACCGGCTCGCGGTACTGGCGCCGCCGGCTCATCCGGCCCATCGACTCGCCGACGCCCAGGTCACGGACGAACTCGTAGCCTTCGGCGAGGTCGGCGGCATAGGTGAGGTTGTCCAGCGCGCGGGCGAACAGCGGCACGTCCAGGCTGACGTTCGTCGCGCCGACCTCCGCGCGGATCGTCTCGCGCAGCTCGGGAGCGTGCCGTAGCAACGCGGCGCGCAGCTGGCGCAGGCAGCGCACCCGCAGCTCGACGTCGCTCGCCCAGGTGCCCTCGTCGAAGGCGGCCCGGGCGGCGGCGATCGCGTCGCGCATGTCCTCGGCCGTCGCGTCGGCCGCGACCCCGATGACCTCCTCGGTCGCCGGGTTGACGTTCTCGTAGGTCCGCCCGCCCGTCGCCGGGCGTAACTGGCCGCCGATGAGCAGCCGCTCCTCGACGAACAGGCCGGAGGGGGTGATCACGGGTGTCGACATACGTGCTCCTCGACAGGTGACGTGTCGGTGATGGTCATGTCGGCCGCGGCCGCGCCGCGCCGCGAGCGAGGCCTGGCCGAGCGCGCCGCCGCGGCTGCGGCCGCGGCCGGCGCGCCCGGCCGCGGGGGCCCGGCTCGCCGGCCCGCCGGGTGCACTGTGGGCGGCGTTGGAGGTGAAGCGCTGCAGAGTGGGCTGGAAGCCGGTGGCTCCGCCGTCGACGGTGATCTGGGTGCCGGTGACGTACTTGGACTCGTCGGAGGCCAGGTAGACGGCGGCGGCGGCGATGTCGGCCGGCTCGCCCAGCCGCGGGAGCACCAGCATGCCGCGGATGACCTGCATGTACTCCTCGTCGGCGAGCAGCCTGCGCATGCCCTCCTCGCCGGTGTAGATGAAGCCGACGATGATCGCGTTGGCGCGGATGTCGTCGGCGCCGTAGTCAACGGCGAGCTGGCGGGTCAGCACGTTCACGCCGCCCTTCGCCGACTGGTAGGCGGGCCGGGAACGCAGCGAGCGCAGGCTGGACGACGCCGAGATGTTGACGATCGAGCCACCGCCCGCGGCCCGCATGTGCGGGATGGCGTACTTGCAGGCCCACATCGTGCCGTAGAGCGCGGTGCGGACGATGTAATCCCAGTCCTCGGTGCTGATCTCGTCGACGTGGTTGTCACGGCCGCTCGCAGTCACGTCGGTTGCGGCCGCGCTGTTGACGAGCGCGGTGATCGGGCCGTAGGTCTCGACGGTCGTCGCCACCGCGCGGGCGACGTCCTGCTCGACCGAGCTGTCGGCCTCGACGTAGGTGACGGTGTGGTCGCCCGCGCGCAGCGTCGCCTCGAGTTCCTTGCCTCGGGTCGGGTTGCGGCCGGTGAAGGCGACCGAGGCGCCCTGCTCGGCGAACATCCTGACGATTCCGGCGCCGATTCCGGCGGTGCCCCCGGTGACCAGCGCGACCTTTCCCCGCAGCCTCATTCCGCGCCTTTCTTCGTGTCGTTTCCGGCGGGGGCCGTACCGTCGCCGGCCGCAACCGGGCCGGCCTTTCCGGGGACGGTCACGCCGATGTTGTCGACGAGTGGGGTGTCGCCGAACGTGGCCGAGACGAGCAGCCGGACGTCGCCCTCGAGAAGATCGAGGGGGCGCAGCGTGTCCGCCTCGACGGCGTGCGCGTAGTCCACGGTCGCGACCCGGCCGATCCGGTCGGCGACCAGGCTGGTCACCGTCTTCGCGTTCCGCTCCCCCGCGCGGACCAGCCGGGCGGCCTCGGTGAGCGCCCGGTGGATGACGGGGGCGGCGGCGCGCTGGGACGGGGTGAGCCGCACGTTTCGGCTCGACCTCGCGACGCCGTCCGGCTCACGCACCGTCGGGCAGCCGACGACCGTCGACGGCAACAGCAGGTCCTCGGCCGCCCGCCTGAACAGGACGAGCTGCTGCCAGTCCTTCTCGCCGGAGTAGTTCGTGCACGGACCGGCGACGTTCAACATCGTGAACACCATCGTGGCCAGAATGCTCGCGTGGTCGGGCCCGAGCAGCCCGGGCAGGTCTGGCACCAGCTCCGACTGGGCGAGGAAGGTGACCGGACGCCGCGGGTACAGGTCGTCGCGCCGCATCACCAGGAAGAGATCGACGCCGGCGGCGGCCAGCAGCTCCTTGTCCCGTTCGATGTCGCGCTCATAGATCTGCGCCGACACCGGCGCCCAGTCGAGCCGCACCACGCCCGCGTAGAAGAGGGCCACGACGTCGTTCTCGCGCCGGGCCCGCTCGACCAGCGACAGGTGGCCCTCGTGGATGGCGCCACTGGTGCCGACCATGCCGACGGTGCGGCCGGCGGCCCGGTGGGCGTCCAGCAGCGCTCGGGTCTCCCGGTAGTCGTGCAGCGTCCGCATCGCCGAGCCCGCCGAGCCTGTCGCGCTCGCCGCGTCTGTCATGCCTGTCGCCGCGCTCGTCGCCGCGTTCACGGTCGCGTCGCCGCCGGCTTCGCCACCGACGTGGCGCGGTGAGCGAGGGTGGCGGCGCGCGGCGCCGGCACGTCGAGCACCGTCTTCGTTCCCGGCTCGGCGGCGACGAGGATCGGGATGGTGTTGACGGCGCGGGCGGCGTTGAGCGCCGAGACCGGCTCCAGGTCCGGGTCGAAGGCCAGGTCGAACACGCAGGTGATGGTCGGGATGCCGCTGATCTCGACCTTCCAGTTGGGCTCGTCCTCGCTGACCCGCCAGCCGGGCGCCAGGCCCAGGCCGACCGTCTGCTCGTTGACGACCTCGTAGAACGGCACGTCGCCGTCCGCGCCGGTGTAGGCGGTGAACGTCCAGCGGGCGCCGGCGATCGTGCCTTTCTTCACCTCCAGCCCGCTGGGATGCAGCACGGCGTCCTCGAGCGCCGCGGCGTACTCCTTCCTGGTCACCCGCACGTCGGTCAGCTCGAACCCGAGACCCGCGGCGACGATCTCCGCCGACTGGCGGATCCCCCAGATCCAGCCCCGGTCCGCCTCGGTGGGTGACTGGTCCTCCGGAACAGGCAGGCCCATGCCCAGCGCCCCCTGCAGCTGCTGGGCACCCGGGTAGTGCGGCACGTAGTCGCTCTGCCAGCAGCGGATCTTCTCGACCTGGCCGGCGTAGCCGGAGACGAACAGCGGCAGCACGTCGCTGACCAGCCCGGGGATGTTGCCGCCGGCGAGGAACGTCGAGCCGCCCTCGGCGCACGCCCGGTCGAGAATCTCGCGCTCGGCGGGGATGAACGGCGGCCACCAGCCGCCCATGCTCGAGTAGACGTTGGTCCCGGCGGCCAGGAACCGTGCGATGACCTCCGGCTCCCAGGTCAGCGAGTGCCAGAGCACGCAGTCCGCGCGCAGCGCGACCAGCGCGTCGACGTCCCGGGTCGCCACGAGCCCGACGGGCCCGATCCCGACCAGCTCACCGACGTCGCGTCCGTCCTTGTCCTCGTGGTGGACGAGGACGCCGACGAGCTCCAGACCGGGCTCGCCGGCCAGCAGCCTGATCGCCTGCGACCCGACGCCTCCCGTGTAACAGACCACAACCCGAATGCCCATCTGACCACCCCTTCCGAGCAGGCCTGGGCCCCGCTCACGGACCACTCCGTGCCGGCGGGAGCGCGGCCGGCCCATCGTCACCACGTGTTTCCGGCGGGTCAATCGGCGTTCAGCAAGCTGAACATTTGTACAGTCGCGGAGGGGCCGTGGAGCGGAAGCGCGGCGGAACGGAAAGCAGCGGACGGAAAGCAGCCGAGAGGAGCGACAAGCGGTGGAGCGCGAACCCGAGGAACGGACACCGGTGCGACCGGACGACCTCACAGCCAAGGCACGCATCCGCAACGCGGCCTTCGCGCTGATCGCCCAGGACGGGGTCGACGCGGCGACGGTGCGCGCCATCGCCCGGCGGGCGGGTGTCTCGCCCAGCCTCGTCCTGCACCACTTCGGCTCGAAGCAGGGCGTCGTCGACGAGGTCGCGACCTGGGTGACCGACGTCCTCGGCGACGTCACGCGGGACACCGACTCCACGGCGGGTCCGGCCGAGGCGCACCGCCGCCGCCAGCTCCGGTTCGAGCGGACGACCACCGAGGCGCCCCTGCTCGGCGCCTACCTGCGCCGGATGCTGCTCGACGGCACCGAGAACGGCCTGGAATGGTTCACCCTGGCGGTCGACGCCTCGGTGGCCGGGCTGAGCCAGCGCGAGGCGCTCGGCATCGCCCGGCCATCGGCCGACGTCCACGTGACGGCCGCGATGCTGGCCCTGCTGGGGTTCGCCCCGGTGCTGCTGCGGCCGCACCTGGAGCACGCGCTGCAGCTGGACTTCGACGACGAGAACGACCGGCGGCGGTGGCGCGACGCCGAGACGGCGCTGCTCACCTCGGCGCTCTACTCCCGCCGCACCGCGACGGATGAGACATCCCGCGCGGGCCGCGGGCGAGCGACACCCCACGAGTGATACATATAGATCTATTCCGGCCGCACCAACGTGAGGTCAGCTCATGGACTTTCAGTTACGCAACCCAGCGGAGACCGCCGGCCGCTTACGCACCTGGCTCACCGACGTCCGCGGGCTGGCGGACGTCGAGGTCGGGAACACGGCCATTCCAGCCGGCACCGGCGCGTCCAACGAGACGGTCCTCTTCGACGCGAC
Organism: Pseudofrankia coriaricola; assembly: GCF_032027725.1. Lineage (NCBI taxonomy): Bacteria > Bacillati > Actinomycetota > Actinomycetes > Frankiales > Frankiaceae > Pseudofrankia > Pseudofrankia coriaricola. Next base: position 67,173 of record NZ_JASNFO010000024.1, read on the forward strand.
GTGGTCCGGCCCCGACGGGCCCGACCAACACCACCTGGTCGCCCGCATCGCGCCGACGAGCTACGTGGTGTTCCCCGACGACACGTTCGCGCTGCAGTTCCACGTGATGCGCGCCCTGGCCGACGCCTCCAGCGTGCCGATGGCCCGCATGCACTGGTTCGAGCCGGACCCGTCCTGGTTCGGCGCGCCGTTCTGGATCATGGACAGGGTCGCGGGGCAGATCCCCAGCGACACCCCGCCGTACGCGTCGGCCGGCTGGCTGGCCGAGGCGACGCCCGAGCAGCAGCATCGCGCCTGGGTCAGCGGGGTGCGCGCCCTGGCGGGTGTCCACAGCACGCCGCTGGCCGACCTGGGCCTCCCCCCGGGCATGCTCGCGACGCCCGACGACCCGCTGGCCGCCGAGATCGACCGTTACGAAAGATTTCTCGCCTGGGCCGAGGACGACAAGCCGTTCGGGCTGGCCAGGGACGCGCTCGCCTGGCTGAGGCGCAACCAGCCTTCGGCACCCGCCGGCGCGCCGGCGCTGTGCTGGGGCGACGCCCGGCTCAGCAACCTCATCTTTCAGGACTTCGAGGTCGCCGCGGTTCTCGACTGGGAGATGGCGACCGTCGGCGACCCGCTCCTCGATCTCGGCTGGTGGGTCTTCGCCGACGCGACGCTGACCACGGGGGCGGGCCTCGGCCGCCTGCCAGGCTTCCCGTCGCGCGACGAGACCGCCGCGCTCTGGCGGTCGGCCACCGGGCGCTCCACCGACAACCTCGACTACTTCGAGGTGTTCGCCGGGCTCCGATTCACAGTGATCATGGTCCGGATAGGAAAGCTGGTCGTCGACATGGGCTTCATGCCCGGCACCTTTCCCTACGACAACCTGGTCAGCCAGGGCCTGCATCGAGTCCTGTCCCGGGTCTGAGCCGGGGCGCCAGCCCGACGGGCGGCGCGGCCGGTCCGTGTCGACGCGGCCGCGCCCACCGCCAGCTCGCGGCCGCGCCAGGAGTGGGCTCAGAGGGCTGGTTCGCCCTTGAGCATTCCGCCGGCGTCGATGCGCAGGTTGAGGCCGGTGATGTACCTCGCGTCGTCGGACGCGAGGAACAGCACCAGCGAGCTGACGTCGTTCGGCTCGATGTACGGAATCGGCATGGACTGCAGCACCGGGAAGGCCAGCTCAGCGTCCTCGCGGGTCGGGTTCTCCAGGTCCGGCCGGAACGTCTTGTAGATCCGGTCGTTCTGCAACAGATGCGTGTTCACGTTCGTCGGGTGGATCGCGTTGAGCCGGACGTTGTGCGGCGCGAGCTGAAGGGCCAGGACCTCGGTGTACCGGGCCACGGTCTGCTTGGCCCACGAGTACCCGACCCCACCCGTGTTCCCGATCACCTCGGTCGTGCCCTTCATCATCCCGGCGGTCGAGCCGGTCAGGACGATCGAGGCACCGGCCGTCAGGTGCGGCAGGCTGACCGCGACGGTGTTCATGACACCGATCAGGTCGACGTCGGTGCCATCGACGAACCCGCCGCACAGCGACAGGTCATCCCACGGGCAGACCCCGGCGTTCCCGAGGACGATGTCGAGCCGGCCGAACCGGGCCAGCCCCTCATCCAGCGCGGCCCGCAGCTGGGCACGCTCCCGGACGTCCGCCTTCACCGCCACGATGCCCCGCCCCAGCGCCTCGACCTCCTTCACGGTCTGCGCGAGGTCCTCCGGCGTCGCCAGCGGATACGGGACGCTCGCGATCTGCTCACACAGGTCGACCGCGATGATGTCCGCGCCCTCCCCGGCCAGCCTTAACGCGTGGCTACGCCCCTGACCGCGCGCGGCCCCGGTGATGAACGCGACCCTGCCATCCAACTTGCCCATGCCGCTCACAGCCACGCCCCTGCCGGTCTCGTCGTGCGCCAAGATAAGTATAGATATTTTCGTTCGAGGGCGAGGGCGTCAAGCGACGGTCTCGGAGCCATCCACGGGTGACCGCGCCACCGCGGATCGGAGCGGTCGCGCCGCCACCGCTCCCGCGGGGCGCCGCCGTCGGCGTCGCACCCGCACGCCAGACCGCCCGTGATACATCCATATGTAACTGCCAGGGGCCGGGGGGCATGCACCGGTCCGCCCGCCCCGACCGCGCCGTCCTGAGGAGCAAACAACGTGCGGCTTCTTCCGCGGCTGACGCCGGCGAACGAGTGGTTCTGGAAGTCGGGCGCCGACGACCGGCTGCGGATCCAGGGCTGCGACGACTGCGGCACGCTCGTGCACCCGCCGACCCCTATCTGCCCGAAGTGCCGAAGCCGGGCGTGCGCGCCGACCGAGGTCTCCGGGCGGGGCACCGTCATCGGCTTCACCGTGAACGCCCACCAGTGGCTGCCGGGCTTCGAGCCGCCCTACGTCGTCGCCGTCGTCGCGCTGGCCGAGCAGCCCGACGTCCGCCTCACCACGAACGTCGTCGGCTGCCCACCGGACGACGTGCGCGTGGGCCAGGAGGTCGCGGTCCGGTTCGAGCGGCACGAGGACGTCTGGCTGCCGCTGTTCGAGCCGACCGGCGGCACCGACCCGGTCGACCGCGTCCCCGCGCCCAGTCGGCCTGTCCCTCGCCCGCCGGTGAGCGAGGACCGGTTCGAGCACCGGGCGGTGCTGTCCGGCGTCGGCCGCTCCGCGATCGGCCGCCGGCTCATGGTCGACCCGCTCTCGCTCACGGTCGACGCGTGCCTCGCGGCCGTCGCCGACGCGGGCCTGACCCTCGACGACATCGACGGGCTGTCCACCTATCCCGGCGGGGACGGTGCCGGCGGCGGGATGAGCGAGGGCGGGGTCACCGCCGTCGAGGAGGCACTGCGCCTGCAGCCGACCTGGATCAACGGCGGCATGGACGTGCCCGGCCCGGGCGGCGCCGTGATCGCCGCGATGCTGGCGGTCGCGAACGGGCTGTGCCGGCACGTGCTCTGCTTCCGGACGGTCTGGGCCTCGACCTTCGCCGCCCTGCGGCTCGGCGGCGGCGGAGGCGGTGGCGGCGAGGGCGGCGGCCGGGTCTCCGGGATGTTCGAGTACCGGGCGCCGTTCGGGGCGATGTCGGCGGCGAACTGGATCGGCATGAACGCCAACCAGTACCTGCACCGCTACGGCGCGACCCGGGAGCTGCTCGGCGCGATCGCCCTCAACGGGCGGGCGAACGCGGCCCGCAACCCGGCGGCGATCTACCGGGACCCGATGACGATGGACGACTACCTGTCCGCCCGGATGATCAGCTCGCCGTTCGGCCTCTACGACTGCGACGTGCCCTGCGACGGGTCGATCGCGGTCATCGTCTCGGCCGCCGAGACCGCGCCCGACCGGCCCCGGCCGGCGATCCGGGTCGAGGCCGTCGGGACCCAGATCCTCGAACGCGTCTCCTGGGACCAGGGGACGATCACCCACGAGCCCCAGGTCCTCGGCCAGGCCGCGCACCTGTGGACCAGGACCAGCCTGCGCCCCGCCGACGTCGACGTCGCCCTGCTCTACGACGGCTTCACCTTCAACGCGGTGTCCTGGCTCGAGGCCCTCGGCTTCTGCGGGTTCGGCGAGGCCCAGGACTGGATCGACAAGGGCCGGCGGATCGCCCTGGACGGCGAGCTCCCGCTCAACCCGCACGGCGGACAGCTCTCCGAGGGCCGCACCCACGGCTTCGGCTTCCTCTACGAGGCGGTCACCCAGCTGCGCCACGAGGCGGGCGCCCGCCAGGTCGCCGACGCGCGGACCGCCGTCGTGTCCACCGGCGGCGGCACCCCGTCCGGCGTCCTGCTGCTCCAGCGCGGCGCGGGCTGATCTCCTCGCCACGCGCCGGCCCGCCGGCCCGCGACTGGTAGATCACCACCACCGTGTCGCCGTGGTCGTGAATCGGGGCAAATCGCGACCACCACAGCACGTTCGCGGCGATCATGGGCTGACGGGGCATGCCGAACCGCTTCTCGATGTGCGGGCGCATCTACGAGGCGACTGCCCGCCACGACGATCCCGAGCGGCGATAGCGGGACTTACCTGCCCGGGTATCCTGAGGGCAATGGAACTGGAGGCAGTGACTGAGCGTGCCGAGAGCGACGATGCCGCGGCGGACTGGCACCGGCGTGTTGTCACGCGGTCGTTGCAGGGCGCGCAGCAGCGTTCGATCGACCGTGGGAACCGGTTCATCCGGGCGGCCGCGAAGGTGTTGGAACGCTCCAACGGGGAGTCATTGACGGTCCAGGACGTCGCCGACGAGGCCGGCCAGTCGCTGCGGACGCTCTACCAGTACTTCGCCAGCAAGGACGACCTGCTGCTCGCGGTGTTCGAGGAGGCGATGCGCACGTACGCGCGGATCATCCGCGCCGCGATCGCCGACCTGGACGACCCGCTCGAACGCCTGGCCGGGGCAATCCTCGCGGCGGCGCACCTGCCGGCGATGCACAACAAAGCAGGCGTCGACCGCGGGCTGGTGTACCTGCGCCTCCAGCTCGGCCAGGCTGATCCCGGCCTCCTCGCCCGCTCGCAGGCCCCGGTGACGTCGCTGTACCGCGAGCTGATCGAGGCCGCCACGGCCGACGCCGCGCTGACCGAGATTGCCGTGGAGCCGGCGACCTACTTCCTGGTGTCGACACGAACGTCGTTCCTCACCTCGATGACCGTGGGCAACGAGTACGGGGTGAGTCCACCCGACCTCATCGACCTTTCCCTGTTCTGCCTGAGCGGCCTCGGCGCCCACCGCCCACGGGAATGGCACCAGAGGGTGGATGAACGCCTCGAGCTGTCCGGCGACGGGCATTCGATCCTGCGCCGCCTGGCGAGGGCGTCGAGCTCCACGGCGTCGAGCTCCATGGCGTCGAGCTCCACGCAGGGCTGACGAGGTCGGCCCCGCGCCGGGTCACTGACCGTCCGAGCACCAGCGTCGCCCACCTCCCCATGCCTCCCAGCGGCCGAGCAGGCCGTGGGCGTGCACGCGCATGAATCGTGCGGATCTCGATGCTGGCACCCCCGGTCGCGGTGCGGCGGGCCAAGAGAGGGTCCGGGTCGCCGCCGGCCTCGACGAACCCATGTTGATCATGATGCTTTCCGGCTACTGGCGCCGTCGCCCGCCGCCAGCCGCTGGTACTGTCACTTTCATTAACGGAGCACGGCGCTTTACCTGAGGTGCCTGCCCTCAGTCGCGACCGCCGGGCGGAGGCCGAAGAGCCGGGAGAACCGAGACACCGCGCCGGACGCCCAGGAGGACGATGTTCACCCAGACAGCGGACCAGGACCTGCTCGAGACCACCACCGAGCAGTACCTCGCCGCCACCTTTCCCCCTGAGCGCATCCGTGAGTTCGCGCGCCGGGACTCGACGTTCGACGCCACGCTGTGGAAGCGGGGCGCCGAGCTCGGCTGGACGACGCTGCTGGTACCGGAGGCCGCCGGAGGTGGCTCGGTCAGCGGCAACGGCCTCGCCGACCTCCTCGCGGTCGCGTTCCAGTTCGGCCGGCATGCCGCGCCCGGTCCGCTGATCGGGACCAACGTCGTCGCCGCGGCACTGGGCCGGTGGGGCTCCGGGGAGCTGCACGGCGGGCCGCTCGCGCAGCTGCTCGACGGGGACGCCACCGCCGCCTGGGCACACGCGCCGAGGATGGGGTCGTGCGCCAGCGCCGTGGTGCGGGCGGCCCGGTCGGGTGACGGCGTCGTCCTCGACGGAACGGCGCCCCTCGTCGAAAGCGGGGCGCCGAAGGGCTATCTCCTGGTCGCCGCGGGGGCCGACGAGGATGGCGCCCGGTCGCACTATCTCGTCCCGTTCGACGCTCCCGGAGTTCGGATCTCGCCGCTGGGCGGCATCGACCTCGTCCGGCGCCACCAGGCGGTGACGTTACGGGAGGTCGTCGTACCCGCGGCGTACCGAGTGGGCGAGCCCGGCACGGCTGACGTCCACGACGAGGTGCTGCTCGACCTCGCGGCCGTGCTGCAGGCCGGCGAGATCGTCGGCGCGATGGAGCGCGCGTTCGACCTGACCCTGCGGTGGACGCGCGACCGCTACTCGTTCGGCCGCCCGCTCGGGTCGTACCAGGAGATCAAGCACCGGATGGCCGACCTGCGCACCCAGCTCGAGGCGAGCGCGGCGGTCGCCGAGAAGGCCGCGCGGCACGTCGGCGAGGACAGGCCCGACGCCCGCTCGTGGGCGAGCGCGGCCAAGGCGTACGTCGGGCGGGTCGGCCCGGAGCTGGTCCAGGACTGCGTCCAGCTGCACGGCGGCATCGGCGTCACCTTCGAGCACGACCTGCACCTCTACCTGCGCCGGGCCACGCTCGACGCGCAGCTGTTCGGCACGCCGGCCTACTTCGCCGAGCGGGTCGTACGGCTGGTCGAGGCCGACATGGAGGAGGGCGCGTGAGCGCGATCGCACAGGACGGCGCGGCTTTGGAGGACGTCGACGCGTTCGCGGCGCGCGCCCGGGCATGGCTGGCCGAGAACATGCCACCGGCCGATCCCGCCAAGGACACGTTCTTCCTCCACGCCGCCACCCACCCCGCCGACGAGGAGGTGCTGGCGCGCGCCGCGACGTGCCGCGAGCTACAGCGTCGGCTCTTCGACGGCGGATTCGCCGGCATCTGCGTGCCCAGACAGTACGGCGGGCAGGAGCTGACCCCGGCGCACCAGACCGCGTTCAACCGGGAGATCAAAGGCTACGACTACCCGGCGGAGATCCAGGCGTCCACGTTCATCCCCTGTATGGCCGTGCTGCTGGAATTCGGGACCGAGGAGCAGAAGCTGCGCCACATCCCGAGGATGCTGCGCGGCGAGGAGATCTGGGTGCAGCTGCTGTCCGAGCCGGGCGGCGGGTCCGACGCCGCCGGCGCGGTCACCAGCGCCACCCGCGACGGCGACCGCTGGCTGCTCAACGGGTCGAAGATCTGGACCACGTCCGGCTGGTGGGGCGACTGGGCGCTCTGCCTGGCCCGCACGAACTGGGACGTCGAGAAGCACCGCGGCCTGACGGTGTTCAGCCTGCCCATGTCCGCGCCCGGCCTGCAGATCCGCCAGATCGAGCTCGTGAACGGCTCGAAGGACTTCTGCCAGGAGTTCCTGACCGACGTCGTCGTGCCCGACGCCGACCGGATCGGCGACGTCGACGCCGGGTGGAGCGTCATGACGCGCTGGCTCTACCACGAGCGGACCATCTCCGGCGGTTCCCCCTACGTGACCGGCGGCGGGAACCGGCCCAACGCCGGCCCGTACGAACTCGCGGCCCTGATCGAGGCCGCCCGCCGGCTCGGCACGATCGATGACAGCACGACCCGGGCCCTCATCGGCGAGGCCCAGACGAGCTCCCTGGTCCTGCGGGCCCTGGTTGAATCCGTCACCCACAAGATGGCCACGGGCTCGCTCCCCCACCACGCCGCCGCGATGCCCAGGCTGTTCGGCGGCACAGCGAACGCCCGCCGCGCCGCGATCGCGACCGAGCTGTACGGCGACGCCGGCGTGGTGTGGGCGCCGGACGACGAGATCGCCGCCCAGGTCGGGCTCGGCTACCTGATCCGCCAGGCCGCCTGCATCGGCGGCGGCACGACCGAGATGGCCCGCAACGTCATCGCCGAGCGGCTCCTCGGCATGCCCCGCGAGCACCGCGCCGACACCAGCGCCTTTCGCGACGTGCCCCGCGGACCGCGGGCGAGCGGCGCCCACTGACCGCGCGGCCCCGACCGGCCCATGCTCCAGCCACCCGCGCCGCCCCCAGACCCGGCGGCGCGGCCGCGACGGGGCTTGGCGGCAAGCCGACTACGCGGGTAGAAACATCTATATCTCTTCATTGCTCGTAGGGAGGCTGCCATGGCGGTTGAACGAGGGCCCGAGCCGGCGGCGGCGCGGCCGGTCGACGCGGACAACCACTACTACGAGACGCTCGACGCCTTCACCCGCCACCTCGACCGGAAGTTCCGGCACCGCGGGGTACGTGTCGTCCAGGACGGCCGTCACGTCGAGATGGTCATGGGCGGGAAGGTCAACAACTTCATCCCGAACCCGACGTTCGACCCGGTGATCGTCCCCGGCTGCCTCGACCTGCAGTTCCGCGGTCAGATCCCGGAGGGAGTCGACCCGCGCAGCCTCACCAAGGTCGAGCCCATCCGGCCCGAGTACCGCGACCGGGAGGCCCGCCTGGCGACAATGGACGCCCAGGGCCTCGACGCGGTGCTGCTCTTCCCGACGCTGGGCTGCGGTGTCGAGCAGGCGCTGCGCCACGACGTCCCGGCCACGATGGCGAGCCTCGCCGCGTTCAACCTCTGGCTCGAGGACGACTGGGGCTACTCCTACGAGGACAGGATCATCGCCGCGCCGATGATCTCGCTGGCCGACCCGGACGCGGCACTGGTAGAGGTCGACCGGGTGCTCGGACTGGGCGCGCGCGTCGTCCACATGCGCCCCGCGCCGGTCCCGACGGCGACCCCCAAGGGACGCTCTCTGGGCGACAAGCTGCACGACCCGGTCTTCGCCCGCCTCGCAGAGGCCGGCGTACCCGTCGCGTTCCACCTCGGCGACAGCGGCTACAACGCGATGATCGGCGCCCCGTGGGGCGGCGCCGAGGAGTTCGCCCCGTTCCGCGCGCCGGACCTCCTCGGCGGCGTCCTCATCGGCGACCGGGCTATCCACGACACCATGGCAAGCCTCATCGTCGGCAGCGTCTTCACCCGCCATCCGAACCTGAAGGTCGCCAGCATCGAGAACGGCTCCGACTGGGTCCACCCACTGCTCAAGGGCCTGCGCAAGCTCGCGAACCGGGCCCCGTCGCTGTTCGCCGAGGATCCCCTTGACACGATCCGGCGCCACATCTGGGTCACGCCGTACTACGAGGAGGACCTGCGCAAGCTCGCGGACACGATCGGCGTCGAGCGGGTGCTGTTCGGCTCCGACTGGCCGCACGGCGAGGGCCTGGCCGAACCGGCGTCGTTCACCGACGAGCTCACCGCCTTCAGCCCCGACGAGGTGCACCGGATCATGCGCGCCAACTGCGCCGAACTGGTCGGGCTACCCGCCTCCTGACGTCGCGAAGGAGGGACGACCCGATGACCAGACCCACCCTGGAGCACACCGGCCTCGCGCCGGCGTACCGCGACGACCCGCGGCTCGCGCCGCTCATCCACCCGGGAGGACCGTTCGAGGTCGAGAACGTCGTGCTGGCCGGCATCCCACTACGGGACTTCGTCCGCGCGCCGCGCACCATCGTCGACGTCTTCCGGGCCGGCGCCGCGCACGACGCGCTCGTCAACGTCGTCTACGAGGGCGAACGGCTCACCTTCGCCGACGTACGCGGCCGGGCCCGCGGTGTGGCCCGCGAACTGCGGACGACCTTCGGGGTCCGTTCGGGGGACCGGGTCGGGATCGCGATGCGCAACCTGCCGGAATTCGTCATCGGGTTCTGGGGCGCCGCGCTGGCCGGGGCGGTCGTCGTGCCGCTGAACTCCTGGTGGACGGGTGGGGAGCTGACATACGCCTTACGCGACGCCGGCGTCTCGGTGCTGTTTGCCGACGGCGACCGGTGCGAGCGGATCCGCTCGGCCGACCGGCCCGAGGGCCTGGCTTTGGTCGGGGTGCGCACGGACGCCGGCGACCTCGCCTTCGATGAGCTGACGGCCGCCGCCCCGCTCGCGGACGACGAGTTCGCCCGGCTCGACCGGGACGACCCGGTGACGCTCCTCTACACGTCCGGTACCACCGGACGCCCGAAGGGAGCGCTCAACACCAACCGCGGCACGATCGCCAACCTCTGGAACATGGCCTTCGCCAGCGCGCGCGAGGCCATCATCGCCGGCCGCCGGCCGGCGCCGCCCCGCCAGTCGGTGACGATCTCCACCGCGCCGCTGTTCCACATCGGCGGGGTGTCGGCCATCGTCGGGGGTCCGCTCGGTGGCGGCAAGATGGTGCTGATGCGCCGTTGGGACGCCCAGGAGTGGGCGCGGCTCGCCGTCGACGAGGAGGTGACGGCGCTCGGTGGCGTCCCAGCGGTCGCCCGCCAGATCCTCGAGTACCCGGGCGTCGGCGAGTTGGGGCTGGACGTGCGGCTGTTCTCCATCGGCGGCGCCGCCGTCCCACCCGACCTGGTGACGCTCGCGACCCAGGTGTTCGGCGCGGACGTCGCGCTGCTGAACGGCTACGGCCTCACCGAGACCACATCCGCGGTGGTCACGAACGTCGGCGTCGAGTTCGCCGCGCACCCCGACAGCGTCGGGCGACCCAACCTCACCGCCGATGTCAAAGTCGTCGACGCCGACGGCACGCCCCTCGGCCTCGGCGACGTCGGCGAGATCTGCTTCCGCTCGCCACAGGTCGCGCGCGGCTACTGGAACGACGCCGCCGCGACCAAGACCTCGTTCCGGGATGGCTGGTTCCACTCGGGCGACCTCGGCTGTGTCGACGCCGAGGGTTTCGTCCACGTCGTCGACCGTCTGAAGGACGTCGTCATCCGCGGCGGCGAGAACGTCTACTGCGCGGAGGTCGAGGCCGTCCTGCACGAGCACCCGGACGTGGTGGAGGCCGCGGTCGTCGGGATCGATGACCGGGCGCTGGGCGAGCGGGTCTGCGCCGTGGTGGTCCCCCGCCCCGGCACCGAGCCGACCCTGGCGAGCCTGCGGGCGTTCGCGGCCGGCCGGCTCGCCGCCTTCAAGTGCCCGGAAGCGCTGGTCGTCCTGGCCGAGCTTCCCACGACCGCCACTGGCAAAATCGCAAAAACCGCCCTGCGCGCCCAGGTCGCCGCCGCCGCCGAACGGGCCTGGTGACCAAAGCAGTCACTCTGCGACTGCCCCAGGGACTGATCAGCGTCCTTGTACTCCTGGCCCAGGGCAGCTCCCATGCATGAAACGAAAGTCAGGCTTCACCATCCAATCAGTCTCACGGCAAAACCCTGGCCAGGAACAAAGTGAGGTGCGGGCATGAGCGAGACAACGACCCAGACAGCCCCGGTGGCGGAGGAAACGACGGAGGCCGGCCACCGGCGCGAGACCTTCCGCTTCGCCGAGGCGCCGCTGCTGCACGAGACCGGGATGATGTCGATGCCGGTCATGACCCCGGAGGCGCCCGAGCAGTTCATGGAGTGGGTGTCGAGCGGCGGCCAGCTCGTCAAGGTGCTGTTCGGCGACCCCGAGGCCGGCGGGACCAGCCTCGTGTGGTCACGGTTCGGTCCAGGTTATGTGCTTCCGCGCCACTCCCACAGTGCCGACTGCCTCTACTACGTGACCCGCGGCGAGCTGCGCATGGGCAGGACCGTGCTGGCGGAGGGCGACGGGTTCTTCCAGCCGGCGGACCGCCCTTACACCTACACCGCGGGCCCCGCCGGCGTCGAGATACTCGAGTTCCGTACCAGCAGCCCCTTCGACATGCAGATCACCGAGAGTCTGCCCGGCTGGGGACGCGTCCTGGAAGCGATGCGGGCCAACCGCGACCAATGGGCGGCGGAGGCGAAGGCCTGAGCAGGCCGGCGCCAGGTACTTCCTCGCACGTTCCGCGACACCGAGATCACCGAGATCACCGAGTCTTCTCCTCTCGCCCTCCCACGGCGCCGGCGCGACACCGGGCCGAAAGACGAGGGAAAGGCTCACTCACCTATGAGAGGAGACCGGCGATGACCCGCGCCATGGACTGTCTGGTGAACGTCGACTTCGGCGACCAGAAGAAGCAGCCCGACTGGATGATCCGCGTGAAGGAGGACTACTTCAAGGGCGGCGACGACTTCTTCAAAAGCCCCGAGCTGCCCGAGCTTCTCGACGACATGGACGCCAACGGCGTCGAGCGGGCGATCCTGATCGCAAAAGTCGGGAAGACCGACGGCCGGGCGTTCCAGTTCGCCGAGGCCCGCCCGGACCGCTTCGCCCTCGCGATCGGCGGTTTCAACCTGCTGCGCCCGATGCCGGCGGTGCGGGCGTTGGAGTCCTACGTCCGCGACTATCCCGTCGTGTGCACGAACGTCGGCCCCAGCTTCTGGGGCGACGGCATGTACCCGCCCACCGACCCGGTCTACTACCCGATCTACACGAAGTGCTGCGAGCTCGAGCTGCCGCTGTGTGTCAACACCGGCATCCCCGGCCCGCCACTGCCGGCCGAGCCGCAGAACCCGATCCACCTCGACCGGGTCTGCTACCGGTTCCCCGAGCTGAAACTGTGCATGATCCACGGCGCCGACCCCTGGTGGGACACCGCGATCCGCCTCATGATCAAGTACCGAAACCTGCGGCTGATGACGTCGGCCTGGTCGCCGAAGCGGCTGCCGGCCTCGCTGCTGCATTTCATGTCGACCCGCGGCAAGGACCGCGTCATCTTCGCCTCCGACTATCCCGTGCTGTCGTTCAAGCGGACCCTGGGCGAGGCGGCTGCGCTCGACCTGACCGACGAGGTCCGGGACAACTGGCTCTACAGCAATGCGGACGCCTTCTTCTTCGGCGGCAAGACCTCGTCCTGACGACAGGCGCGACCGCGGCGGGCGGCGCTCACAAAGATCTAGACGTACTGCGCACCAACAGCGGCCAGGTCGACCCTGGCGGCCACATGGTCCGTTCGCCTGCCAGGCACGGATGAGGTCGCTCGGTCGCTGGTCCAAGACCAGCCGGAGGCTCCTATGACCGATCTCTACTGGGACCCGATCGCTCCCGAACTGCGCGACGACCCGTACCCGCTCTGGCGGCGGTTACGGGACGAGGCGCCGGTGTATCGCAACGACCGGTTCGACTTCTACGCGCTGTCCCGCTTCGAGGACATCGAGGCGGCCCACCGTGACGCCGAGACGTTCAGCTCGAGCCACGGCACCACCCTCGAGACGATGTCGCCGGAGCCCCACGACACCGCGATGATCATCTGGCTCGACCCGCCCAAGCACACGACACTGCGCAAGCTGGTGTCACGCGCGTTCACCGTCCGCCGAGTGACGATGCTGGAGGAACGCATCCACGAGATCTGCGCGGAGCTCCTCGACGCCCAGATCGGCTCCGGCGGTTTCGACTACGTCCAGGACTTCTCCGCGATCCTCCCGCCGACGGTCATCTCGATCCTGCTCGGCGTTCCCGGCAGCGAGCGCGAGGAGCTGCGCCACCTCGTCGACAACGTCTTCCACATGGAGGAGGGCGTCGGCATGGCGAACGAGGTGTCCCTCCATGCTCTGACCGAGCTCGGGCAGCGCCTCGGCACGCACTTCGCCGACCGGCGCACGCATCCCCGCGACGACGTGTTCACCGACCTGGTCAATGCCGAGGTCGCCGACGAGCTGACCGGCGAGCCGCGCCGGCTCACCGACGAGGAGCTCGCCAGCTTCGCGATCCTGCTGTTCAGCGCCGGCAGCGAGACGGTCGCCCGCCACCTCGGCTGGGCCGCCAGCGTGCTCGACGATTACCCGGACCAGCGGGCCGAACTGGCACGGGACCCCGCGCTGATCCCCGGAGCGGTGGAGGAGATCCTCCGCTATGAGCCACCGTCGCCGGTGAACGCCCGCTGGACGACCCGCGACGTCACCCTGCGGGACGCGACGATCCCGGCGGGCTCCCGCGTCATCCTCATCACCGGCTCGGCCGGCCACGACGAGCGCAAGTACCCGGACCCCGACGCGCTCGACATCCACCGCAAGGTCGACCTGCACATGACCTTCGGCTACGGCATCCACTTCTGCCTCGGTGCGGCGCTGGCCCGCCGTGAGGGCCGGATCGGCCTGGAGGAGACGCTGCGGCGCTGGCCGAAGTGGACCGTCGACCGCGCGGCCACCGAGATGCTGTACACCAGCACCGTCCGCGGCCCGCTGCGCCTGCCCATCCGCGTGTGACGGTCAGGTCGTCCACTGCCCGCGGTCGACGCCCCGTGGCCGGCCGGCCACGGCGGCACGGTCGTAGCAGGCGGGCAGGCCGACGCCCGCCGGGCGAAGCCGAGGAGGCTCACGGCCCACCAGCCCGATGTCAGCCATGTCCGCGACCTGGCCGTCCTCGAACCAATATTCGTATAATGTATTCACTCCATAGAGGTAAAATCTCTTGAAAGGTGCCCGTGTGATGGTGGAGAACGAGTTCCAGGGTCGTTACGGGCCGTGGGCGATGGTGGCCGGCGCGTCGATGGGGATCGGTGCCGCGCTGTCGCACGAGGCCGCTCGGCGGGGCTTACACGTGGTGCTGCTGGCCCGGGGCAAGGACCAGCTCGAGGCGACCGCGGCCGAGGTCGCCGCCCAGCACGGCGTCCAGGTACGGACGATCGCGGCTGACCTGGCGTCGCCCGACATCGGCGCGGTCGTGGCCGACGCGACGAAGGACCTCGATGTCGGCCTGTTCGTCTACAACGCCGCGGTCGGGCCGAACAGCCGCTTCATCGACGGTGACCTCGACCTGCACCTGCTGAGCGTCGACGTCAACTGCCGCACACCGGTGATCCTCTGCCACTCCTTCGGACGTCGGCTGGTCGAGCGCGGGCGGGGCGGCATCGTGATGATCAGCTCGATGGGCGGCACCCAGGGAGCGGTCAACTTCAGCACCTACAACGCTGGCAAGGGTTTCCAGTGGATCCTCACCGAGTCGCTGTGGACCGAGCTGGCCGACCGCGGCGTGGACGCGGTCAACGTGTTCGTCGGCGCCACGTCGTCGCCGAACTACAACTCGTTCCAGGAGACGCTCGACACCGAGCTGTGCGGCCGCGTCGACACGGACGACCCGCTCGACCGGGCCCGCTCACGGCTCATGCGGCCGAGCACCCCAGAAGAGGTAGCGACCGCATCATACGAAGGCCTCGGCCGGGGTCCGGTGACGTACACCCACCCCGACGACGCGTTCGTGTCGCAGCGGTGCTTCGCGCTGCCCCGGAACGAGGCGACGCTGGTGTGGCGGGCGTTGCAGGAGACCTCCACCCGCCGCCCCGACCGGGTCGCCCGGTGAGCCGGCGGCTACGGGTCGTCCAGTGGACGACCGGAAAGACGGGCAGCGCCGCCGTGCGCGGCATGGTCGACCACCCGGTGCTCGACCTCGTCGGCTGCTACGCCCACTCACCCGACAAGGTCGGCCGCGAAGTCGGAGAGCTGTGCGGGATCGACCCGATCGGCGTCACCGCCACAGACGACATCGACGCGCTGCTGGCGCTCGAGCCCGACTGTGTCTCCTACATGGCGTACCGGCCGAACTTCGACCACCTCGAACGGATCCTCGAGTCCGGCGCCAACGTCGTGTCGACCATGTACATGATGGCCGGCTTCGGCTACGGCGAGCAGGCCACCCACCGGCTGCGGGACGCCTGCCTGCGGGGCGGCTCGTCCCTCTACGCCTCCGGCATCTATCCCGGCCACGCGCCGACGGTCGCCGTGGCCGCGAGCGCCATGTGCAGCCGCATCGAACGCCTCTCGGTCCTCGAGTCGCTCGACATCTCCGGCTACGCCAACGAGCAGATGTTCCGCGCCCAGGGCTTCGACCTCGACCCCGATGACCCGGCCGCCCGCCAGGCATGCGAGGCCTCGTGCGGCTCGTTCAAGGACCAGATCCCGGTACTCGCCAAAGCGCTCGGCGTAAGGATCGACGGCGTCGGCTTCCGGGTCGAGTTCGCCACCGCCAACCAGGACACCGACTTCGGCTTCATGACCGTGAAGAAGGGCCGCGTCGCCGGCTTCAAGGGCACCGTGTCGGGCGACAAGGACGGACGCTCACTCATCGAGTGCAGCTTCGTCTGGAAGCTCGGCGAGGACATGACCCCGAACTGGCCCGTCACCCACGGCTACGTCATCGAGCTCGACGGCGTCCCGGGCGTCCGCGTCCGCCTCGAGCCCCAGGGCGACCACCTCGACGGCACCGTCACCACCGCCATGCCCGCGGTCAACGCCATCCCGCTGGTGTGCGCGGCGCAGCCGGGGATCGTGAACCTGATGGAGCTGCCCCTCGTCCGCGCGGCCGGCCAGTTCCGGCCATGATCGGCGACCTGCTGCGACTCGACGGCCGGACCGTCGTCGTCGCGGGCGCCGGGGGCGGCGGCATAGGCACGGCGGTGTGCGCGGCGGCCGCCGAGCTCGGGGCCAACGTCGTCGGCCTCGACGTCGACAGGGCGGCGCTGGCGGACGCCGAGGCGGCGGTCGCGGACACGGGTGCCGCCGCGCCGTTCCGGGGTGTGGTCGCGGACGTGCGCGTGAAGGACGAGGTCGACGCCGCCGTCGCCGACGCGGTGGCGGCGTTCGGCTCGGTCGGCGGACTGGTCCACGTCGTCGGCGGCCAGCGGCCCCGGCACTGGCAGCCCGCCGACGACTTCCCGCTCGCCGACCTCGACGAGGTCCTCGACCTCAATCTGCGCTCGGCGCTGCTCACCAGCCAGGCCGCCGCCCGCGCGATGACCACGGCGGGCCAGGGCGGCAGCATCGTGCACATCGCGTCGGTCGCCGCGTTCTTCGCGGCGCCGTTCAGCCTCGCCTACAGCGCGGCCAAGGCCGCGCTCATCTCGCTCACGAGAACGACCGCCGCCGAGTGGGGCCCGCGCAACATCCGCGTCAACGCCGTCGCCACCGGCACCATCCGCACCCCGCACAGCCGAGGTAACGACGCCGCCGACCAGGCCCGCGACGCCGTGCTCGCACTCAGGCGGCGCGGCACACCACGGGAACTGGCGGGAGCCGTGATGTTCCTCCTCAGCGACCTTGCCGGTTTCGTCACCGGCCAGACCCTCACGGTCGACGGCGGCTCCACCATCCGTCCCTCCTACCTCGGACCGGACGACGTCCCGGTCTTCATGGAGGACGGCGACCTACGCCGAAGGCTGCTCCAACAATGACCAACCCGCGCGTCCCGTCCCCGGCTGACGCGGGCCACCCGGCCCTTGGACAGCCAGATCGCATGGATCGCGCGGCTTGGCCCCGACCGCCGAAACATCTATACTATTCAGTCATGTTACCGAGCGGTTCAGCCCCGCGCGCGCCGCGCGACCGGGTGATCGGGGTCGCCGGGGCCTGGTCGCGGAGGACCCGCTGATGACCGTGGCCGGGACCGACACGCGAGCCGCGTTGCTGGCGCCCGGGTCGTACTTCGAGGTCGTGGACGAGGATGTCCGCGGCGTCCGGATGCCGGTGTTCCGGCACCGGGCCCGGTCGCTGCGCGAACTCCTCGACCGGACGGCCGGGTTCGGCGAGCGGACCTACCTGGTCGACGGCGACGTGCGGCTCAGCTTCGCCGCCCACCTGGAACACGTCGACGCCCTCGCCGCGGCCCTGCGGGACACGTACGGGCCGCGCCCGGGCGACCGTGTCGCGCTCTATGCCGCGAACCGCTGGGAGTGGGTCGTCGCCTTCTGGGCCGTCGCGACGACGGGCGCGATCCCCGCCGCCTTCAACAGCTGGTGGACACCCGACGAGTTCGCCCACGCCTCGGCACTGGTCGAGCCGTCGCTGGTCATCGGGGACGCGCCGCGCCTGGCGCGCGCGGCCGAGGCCGCCACCACTCTCCCGTTGCTCGACCTCGACGAGGTGCCCGGCCTCGCCCGGGCCCACCGCGGCGCACGGCCCGCGCCGGTCACGGTCGACGAGGACGACCCCGCGGTCCTCATCTTCACCAGCGGCACCACCGGCCGGCCCAAGGCCGTCAGCACCGCGCACCGGGGGCTGTGCGGCCTGGAGCAGGTCAACAGGTTCACCGAGATGCTGGCGATGGCCGCCATGGGCCGGCCGGTCCCGGCGTCCGCCGACGACCTGCCCGTCCGCGACGACGTCGTGCTCGTGACCTCACCGCTCTTCCACACGTCGATGCTCTACGGCGTCGTGCTGCGCGCGGCCGCGGCCGGCACGGCGGGGGTGCTGCTGCCGGGACGCTTCGACCCCGAGCGCGTGCTCGCCACGATCGAACGGGAGCGGGTCACCAGCTGGCTCGCGCTGGGCAGCGCGGCTCCACGGGTCTGTGCCCTCCCGGGCCGCGACCGGTTCGACACGACCAGCCTGCGCCACATGGGCGTCGGCGGCGCCCCGGTCAGCCCCGCCGTCCAGCGGGCGATCCGGGAGACCTTCCCCGGGGTGGCCCGGACACTCAGCATCGGCTACGCCAGCACCGAGAGCGTGGCGGTCGTCGCCAACCTCAGCGGACCGGCCCTCGAGCGGCACCCCACCTCCACCGGCCGGGCGAGCGTGACCACCGCGGCCGAGGTGCGCGACCCTTTCGGCGCGCCGGTACCCGACGGCACGCTGGGCGAGGTACACGTCCGCAGCCCCTACCTCATGCTCGGCTACTGGAACGACGCCAAGGCCTCGGCCGAGGTGCTCAAGGACGGCGGCTGGCTGGCGATGGGGGACGTCGGCCGGCTCGTCGACGGCCTGCTGTACATCGACAGCCGGGCCCGCGACATGATCATCGTCAGCGCGGAGAACGTCACGCCGACCGAGGTCGAGCACCGGCTGGAGGCGCACCCCGACGTAGTCGAGGCCGCCGTCTTCGCGGTCGACGATGAGCTGACCGGTGACGCGGTCTGCGCCGCCGTCGTCGCCGGGCCGGACGCGAGGCTGGACGAGAGCGACCTGGACGCGTGGTGCCGGGCCACCCTCGCGCACTACAAGGTGCCCACCCGCTGGCACCTCGCCCACGACCCGCTCCCCCGCACGGCGACCGGCAAGCTGCTCAAGCCCGTCATCCGCGCCCAGGTCACCGGGGCGGAACCCTCCGCCGACCGCGGACAGGGCGACGGGGGCGACGGGGGCGACGGGGGCGACGGCGTCTGAACCAGCGGTCCCCGCCTTACGGCTGCCGACCATCAGCCCGGCGGGGCGATGGTGCCGCGCCGGTCGTTCAGGAAGCCGCCGACGGGAGCAGGACGGGCTTGATTTTTCGTCGCGACGACTCGACGCCCCTCGACGCGGATGAGCCGGATCGGCTAGCGGTGCAGGTGCGGCGGCTGGGTCAGCGGCAGGTCCAGGTGGGTCCGGAGGCCGGCCGGCGCGGCGACGACGGTGGGGATGGCGTTGACGGCCGCCATGGCCGTCCAGATCCGCCCCCAGTAGCCGATGTCGCCGTTCGGGCCGGGCTCCGTCGGCTCGTAGTTCACCCGGAACGAGGGCAGCCCGGTGAAGTACAGGGCGTACTTGGCGTTCTCGTACCCCCAGTCGGGGTCGGTGGTGTCGTCCATCCGCCAGTAGGACCGGAAGATCACCACCGGCTTGCCGCCATTCCAGACGCGCCATTCGAGGCGCATCCCGGCGACGTGCCCCTTCTTGATCGAGCCGGCCCGCACGGTGACGTCCCGGACCGCGACCGCCGTGTCCCACACGAAGTCGTAGTCCTCGACCTCGATCCCCAGGCCCGACGCCAGCAGGTAGATCGACTCCTTGAAGGTCCGGCCCATGGTGTCGAACATCCGCGGGGGGTCGGCCTTCAGGTCGTCGGGGTCCCGGCCGAACCCGAGGCCGTCGAATATCATCGCCGCCGAGGGATGGTTGCGGAAGTCGCCCACCTCCTGGACGACGAGCTCGTCGATGCGGGATGCCAGCCGGGCGAAGGTCAGGGGCAGCAGGTCGCCGGCGAACCCGGGGTGGATCCCGGAACCGAACAGCGACACCCCGCCCTCCTGGCAGGCCGCCTCGAGCCGCTCGCGCACGTCGGCGTCGAGCGCGGCCGGGAAGGTGAAGCCGGACGGCGTCACCAGGTTCTTGCCGCTGCGAAGGATCCGGACGATCTCGTCGAGGTCCACGTACAGGGGCGCGTAGTTGACGCAGTCGGCGTCCAGTGCCAGGAGCGCCTCGGCGTCGCGCGTCGCGACCACGCCGACCGGGTCGATCCCGGCGAGCTCGCCGACATCCCTGCCGTCCTTCTCGTCCGAGGTGACGTAGCAGCCGACCACCTCGAAGGCCGGGTTGTCGACCATGTGCCGGACCGAGATCTGCCCGATGCTGCCCATCGCCCACTGGATGACCCGCAGCGGAGGTGAGGTCGCCATGATCGATCTCCTCGTCTCTGGGTGTTCCACGCGCGGCGCACCCCTCGGTGCCGGCGCCGTGGCCCGCGGTCCGCGGGTCGGAGCCTCCCCGAACACCTCTCCCTAAAGATATATAGCTTTAGGGAGCGGGCGGGTGATAGGAAGGGCTGATGTTCGAGGACAACCAGGTCGCGATCGTCACTGGCGTCGGCCCGGGCATGGGCCGCAGCATCGCGCTGGGCTTCGCCCGGCGGGGTGTCGACGTCGCCCTCGCCGCCCGGCAGCGGGCCCGCCTCGAGGCGGCGGCCGACGAGGTGCGCCAGGCCGGGCGCGAGCCGCTGGTGGTGCCGACCGACATCACCGACCGGGCCTCCTGCACCGCCCTTGTCGAGGCCGCGGTGGAACGCTTCGGCGGCGTCGACTTCCTGGTCCAGAACGCCCACCACGAGGGCGACTGGGCCCCCGTCGCCGATGCCGATCCCGCGAGCTGGCGGACGGTCTTCGACGTCAACCTCTTCGGAACCCTGTACCTCGTCCAGGCCACGCTCCCGGCGATCCGCGCGCGCGGCGGTGGAGCGATCGTCCTGGTGAACAGCGGCGCGGTGCTGTCGAACCCGCCCAACCTCGCGGCCTACACCGCCTCCAAGGCGGCACTCGCCGCCGTCGCCCGCACCCTGGCGGTCGAGGCCGGGCAGTGGGGCATCCGTGTCAACGGCGTGTTCCTCGGCGGCGTGCTCGGCGACAACATCCTCCACGCGGCCGAGCACCAGTCGGCGGCCGAGGGCATCACCGTCGACGAGTGGCTCGACCGGCGGGGCGCCACGCTGCCGCTGCGGCACATACCGACACCGGACGAGTGCGCCGGCGCCGTGCTGTTCCTCTGCTCCGACCTGGCCGCCGCCGTCACCGGACAGCACCTGAGCGTCAACGGCGGACAGTGGACGACCTGACCGCCGGCATCAGCCCGCCATCCTGGATCCCGACGTAGCCCACCTGAACCGCCCGCATCGCCGATTCGGCTGTCGGCGGACCTGGCTGTCCCGAGTCATCCGGCGGCAGACCGCCATGGCATCGAGGTCGTCGGCTCCGCGAGACGGCTGGCAACAGGCGAACGCCGCCGGCTGGGGCAGCCGACGAGACAGGAGACGAACCATGGCCGTGGGACACCAGGCGGAGCCGATCAAGCTCGGGGTGCTTCAGGACTTCACCATCCCGCCCGGGAGCGCGTACGACACCCGGCAGGACTTTCTCGACGCGCTGGCGCTGGTCTTCCGCGAGGCGCGGGAGTCCGGTCTGCTCGACCGGTCGGTGGAGCTCGTCGAGCGGAACGCCGACGGGTTACCTACCGGCAGCGTGAAGTCCGTCATCGACACCTACGGGGAGCTCGTCGACGAGGGCTGCCTCGCTGTCTTCGGCCCGCACATCTCCGAGAACACGCTCGCCCTGCGGCCGGAGATCGAGCGGCGGTTCCGGGTGCCGTCGATCAGCGTCTGCGGCGCCGACCAGTGGCTGGGGAAGTGGACTTTCGCGCTGCCGAACGGGTCGATGACCGACGAGCCGATCGTCCTCGCGCACCTCGCCGCCAGGGCCGGCGCGCGCACGGTCGGGGTGCTCGTAGAACGCTCGGTGATCGGCCAGCTGTACGGGCGCAGTTTCCGCGACGCCTGCCGCGAGCAGGGACTGCGCATCCTCGCGGAGGAGACCATCGCGCAGACCGGGCAGGACATCGCCGACGCGGTGCGCTCCATCCACGGGTCGCGGCCCGACGCGCTCGTGCACCTCGGCTTCGGCTACGGCGTGATCCGGATCAACGAGGCGCTCGAGGCCGCCGGGTGGGACCCGCCGCGGTACATGGGGACCGCGTTCGAGGACGCGTACTTCTCGGACGAGATCTGGGACGCGTACGTCGGCTGGGTCGGGCTGGAGCAGTACGACGAGGAGAACCTGGTCGGCCAGCGGTTCCTGGACCGCTTCGAGGCCGCGTACGGCCGCCGGCCGGAGTACTACGCGCCGGGGCTGTGCCACGACGCCGGCGCGGCGCTGGCACGCGCGTTCGCGGGCGCCGAGCCACTGTCGCCGCGCGGCGTGCGGGACGCCCTCGAACGCGTGAAGCTCGTGCCGGCGGCATCCGGCGCCCCGGGAACGACGATCTCCTTCGGCCAGTGGACCCGCCGCGGCTGGATGGGCTCGAGCTACCTGGTCGCCCGCGCCTTCGAGCCCGACCGCAGGTCCCACCGCCTCGTCGCCAGGTTCGAGCCCAGGTGAGCTCGTCGGCTGGTTTGGAGTCCCAGGGTGAGCGCGTGACGATTGATTCGCCGGGATCCCCGGTGATCCGAGTGAGCGCCGTGGTGCTGCGGGACGCTGCCGGCCGGGTGCTGACGGTCCGCAAGAGCGGGACGTCGCGGTTCATGTTTCCCGGCGGGAAGCTGGAACACGGCGAGTCCTTCGAGCAGGCCGCGGTGCGCGAGGTCGCCGAGGAGCTGGGCCTGCCGCTCGCCTTGGCCCAGCTGCGGCCACTGGGAACGTTCGTCGCCGCGGCGGGTCGGAGACTGCCTTGCCGTATGCCATCGAACTCTTCCTCGACGAGCACGCCGACCGCCAGGTCAGACAGATCTGGGCCGCTCTGGACGAACACGGCATCCCGTCGCTGGGTAGCATTCTCAATGCCGATTGCCACCCGCACGTCACGTTCTCGGTGTTCCGCTCGTTCTCGCTTGCGTGGTCGAAGGACGTGATCCGCGCGGCAGTGAAGTGTGGCCCGCTTTCCGAGTCACCGGAGCAGACAGCTCGCTCCGCGCCGTTCTCGAACACCGTGGTGCGGCCGGTCCGCTCGCAGACGAAGCAGTCGAGCTGGAACTCGATTCTGGGACGCCAGTGCAGGTTGTGAAACGGCGAGACGGGTACTGCCAGGGCAGCCGTGACCTCAACGGAGCGGAGCATGGACGGATCTTGGCACGACCGGCGCGCCCGGTGGCCCGTCGGCCAAGACCTGAGCGTTGAAGGCAGCTGAGCGGAGGTACGCCTCGTCGGGTACGGGGAGACGCTCCGGCGAAGCCGGCGCCGAGGCCCGGGCGAGATCGTCGCCCGGGCCTCGGGGAGGGAGCGACGGCGATGAGCCTCGCCGCGCCCCCGGTGGCTACCCGGCTACCAGATGCGGACCCGGTCGGGCGGGTCCAGCCATAGTCCGTCGCCCGGTGCGGTGTCGAAGACCTCGTGGAACTCGTCGAGGTTGCGCACGATGTTGGCGCGCAGCTCCGGCGGGCTGTGGGGGTCGGTGGTGAGGTACTGCCGCTCGAGCTCCAGCCGGCGCTTCGTGCGCCACACGAAGGCCCAGTTCATGAACAGCCGCCGCCGGTCGTCGCGCGACGCCTCGCCGCTCTGGGAGATGACATAGGCCTGGTGCGCGATGGTCAGGCCGCCGAGATCGCCGATGTTCTCGCCGACGGTGAGCGCGCCGTTCACCTTCTCGCCCGGCAGGTTGCGCGGCTCGAACCCGTTGTACTGCTCCACCAGCGTCTTCGACTTCACCTCGAAGGCGGCCTTGTCGTCCGGGGACCACCAGTCGTTGAGGTTGCCGGCGCTGTCGTACTGCGCTCCCTGGTCGTCGAAGCCGTGACCGACCTCGTGGCCGATGACCGCGCCGATACCGCCGTAGTTCTCGGCCGGGTGCGCCTCAGGGCTGAAGAACGGCTTCTGCAGGATGCCGGCCGGGAAGCAGATCTCGTTGGTGCCGGGGTTGTAGTAGGCGTTGACGGTCTGCGGGAGCATGAACCACTCGTCGCGGTCGACCGGAGAGCCGATCTTGGCCAGATCCCGGTCGGTCTCGAACGCGGCGGCGGCCTGGGCGTTGCCCATCAGGTTGCCACGGCGGACGAGTAGCCGCGAGTAGTCCCGGAACTGGTCGGGGTAGCCGATCTTCGGCCGGAACGTCTCGAGCTTCTCGTATGCCCGCCGCTTGGTCCCCTCGGTCATCCAGTCCAGCCGGGAGATCGACTCGCGGTAGGCCGCGAGCAGGTTCGCGACCAGGTCGTCCATCTGCGCCTTGGCATGCGGCGGGAAGTGGCGGGCGACGTACTCCTTGCCGACAGCCTCACCGATCGCGCCCTCGACGAACGACACCGCGCGCTTCCACCGGGCCCGCAGCTCGGGCGTGCCGGTGAGCGTGCGGCCGTAGAAGTCGAAATGAGCCTCGACGAACGCGTCCGGCAGGTAGGGCGCGGCCGAGCGCAGCACGTGGCTGCGCGCCCACTCGCGCCACACCTCGATCGGCGTATCGGTCAGCACGGTCGCCAGGTGCCGGAGGTACGACGGCTGCCGCACGCACACCTCCGCCAGCGTCGCGTGCGGGCCGGTCAGCTGCCCGCCGAGGCCGGTGACGTAGACGTCCCAGGCGAAGGCCGGGCAGAGCGCCGTCAGCTGCTCGGTCGTCATCAGGTTGTAGGTCTTCTGGACGTCGCGGGTCTCGGCCCGCTCCCAGTGGCCCTTCGCGAGCAGGGTGTCCAGGGCGAGGATCCGCCCCGCGGCGCCCTCTGGGTCGGGGTGCTCGCCCAGGCCGAGCATGCGCGTCAGGTAGGCGACGTACTTCTGCCGGATCTCGGCGAACTTCTCGTCGCGGTAGTACGACTCGTCCGGCAGGCCGAGGCCTCCCTGAACAAGGTGGAACAGGTAGCGGTCGGAGTTGCGGTCGTCGGTGTCGACGTAGGAGCCGAACAGTCCATGGCCGCCGATCCGCTCGAGCTCACCGAGGAACGCGGCCAGGTCGCGGATGTCGTTCAGGCCGCTGGCGGCGTCCAGCAGCGGCCGCACCGGGCCCAGGCCGAGCTCCCGGATCGTCTCGACGTCCAGGAAGGAGTTGTAGAGGTCGGCTATCTTCCGCGCGTCCTCGCCCTGGGTAGCCGGGTCCTGCGCGGCAAGGTGGGTGATGATGTCGCGGACCTGCTGCTCGGCGGCGTCGGCCAACTGCACGAACGGGCCCCAGCTCGAGCGGTCGGACGGGATCTCCGCCTCGGCGAGCCACCGTCCGTTCACATGGCCGAAGAGGTCGTCCTGCGGTCGTACGTCGAGGTCCATGCCCTCGCGGGCGTCGTCGAGGATGCTCACGGAACGAAAGTCTCCAATCTAGTGGGCGTTCAGGGAAGTCTCCCGCCAAGAACCCTTCGGCCGGCGGCCCGGCCGCTCCGCCCGTGACCAGGCCCAGCGGCAGTGAGCCCGTCCCAGAGCCCGGTCCTTCTCAGCCCGTGTTGCGCAGGCCCGCGGCGATGCCGTTGATGGTCAGCAGCAGGGCCCGGCGCAGGCGCGGGTCGGTCTCGCCGGCCGGGTCGGCCTGGGCGTCGGCGCGGGAGCGGGCGAGCAGGGAGACCTGCAGCGCGTGCAGCGGGGCGAGATACAGGTCGCGTACCTCCAGCGTCTGGCGGAGCACCGGCGTGTGCTCCAGCAGGGTCGACGTCCCGGTGACGGCCAGCACCTCGGCGACCGTGCGCTCATGCTCGGCGCGGATCACCTCGAACAGGCCGGCATGCTCGGCGGGCACCAGCGTGGTGACGTAGTCGGCGGCGATGCGCAGGTCGGTCTTCGCCAGCGTCATCGACACGTTGCTCAGGAACGTGCGGAAGAAGTGCCAGGACTGGTACATCTCGGCGAGGGTGTCGCCCGCGCCGGCCGCCCGCGCGGCGGCGAGCCCCGTGCCGACCCCGAACCAGCCGGGCAGGATGATCCGGGACTGGGTCCAGCCGAACACCCACGGGATCGCGCGCAGGTCGGCGAGCCCGCCGGCGCCGCCCGGCCGGCGCGACGGGCGGGAACCGATGTTGAGGTGGCCGAGCTCGTCGACCGGAGTCGCCGCCAGGAAGAACGGCACGAGCGCCGGGTCGGCCGTCAACGCCCGGTAGGCGGAGCGCGCCGAGTCGGCCACCGCGTCCATCGTCTGGTCCCACTCGGCCAGCACGTCCGCCGGCTGGCGGGACGCGCGGTGCAGGATCGACGCCTCCAGCACGGCGGCCAGCGCGATCTCCAGGTTGTGGCGGGCCAGCTGGGGCAGCGTGTACTTGTCCGAGATCACCTCGCCCTGCTCGGTCACCTTGATCGGGCCGTCGAGGGTGCCGAACGGCTGGGCCAGGATCGCCTCGCCGGTTGGCCCGCCGCCCCGGCCGACCGAGCCGCCGCGGCCGTGGAACAGCCGCAGCACGACGCCGTGCCGGCGGGCGACGTCACGCAGCTCCCGCTGCGCCCGGTGGATCTCCCACTGGGACGCGGTGATGCCGGCGTCCTTGGACGAGTCGGAGTAGCCGAGCATGATCTCCTGGAGGTTGCCGCGCGCGGCGACCACCGCCCGGTAGGACGGGTCGGCGAGCATGCCGTCGAGCAGCCGCCCGGCGGCGCGCAGCTCGGCGACCGTCTCGAACAGCGGCACGAACCCGATCCGCGCCCGCGCTCCGGCGCCGGCACCGGCACCCGGAGCTGGGCCGGGGTTGACGTCGACGAGGCCGGCCTCGCGGGCGAGCACGACGACGGCGAGTATGTCGTCGACGTCGCGTGTCATCGACACGATGTAGCTTTCGATGACGTCGTCGCCGAACCGGTCCAGCGCGACCCGGATCGTGGTGAACAGCTCCAGCACGGCCGCCGCCGTCGGGTCGGCCGGGACGGGCGCCGCCGCGCCGGACAGTGGCCGGCGTCCCGCGAGCTCCCGCGAGAGCAGCGCGATCCGCTCGGCGCGGTCGAGGTCGGCGTACGGGCGGGGCAGCTCGCCGAGCCGGTCGTAGAGCGCGCCCAGCGCGGCGTGGTGGCGCTCGGCATGTTCGCGGATGTCGAGCGTCGCGAGCGACATCCCGACCGCCGCCGCCACCCGGATCGCGCGCCGCAGCGGCCCGTCGGCCACCAGCTCGCCCCGGTGCTCCGACAGCGACCGGTGCATCACGGTCAGGTCGGCGAGCAGGTCGCGGGGGTTCAGGTAGTCGCGGCCGGGGACGTGCGCGGCGCCGGCGGCCAGCCGGTCGCGGGTCGCCGCCAGCCGGGCGAGGATGTAGCTGCACTTGAGCCGGTACGGCTCCGCGGCGTTGAGCCGGATGAACCGGTCGTATACCTCCGGATGGGCGGCCCGGTCGGCGTCGAGGCTGGCCAGCAGCTCGTCACTGACCTCGACGACCAGCGTCGAGGCCGTCAGGTCCTTGATCAGGCCGTCGACGGCGCCGAGCAGGACCCGGATGCCGAACTCGTGCTGCAGCGTGAGCACGTCGAGCGTGACGGCCGGGGTGACGTTCGGGTTGCCGTCCCGGTCGCCGCCGGCCCACGAGCCGAACCGGAGCGGCCGCGCGGTGACCGGCAGCCCGGCCCCGACCAGGGAGAGCGCGCCGTCCAGCTCCTCCAGCAGGCCGGGCAGCACGTCGGTGGCGATCGACGTCAGGTAGTAGGCGGCGGATCGGGCCTCGTCGGTCGGCTTCGGGCGCTCCACCCGAAGCTCGTCGGTCTGCCAGAGCACGTCGACGGCCTCGGCGAGGCGGCGGTCGACGACGGCGCGCCGCGAGGGGTGCGCGCGTGGGTCGTCGGCGGCGTCGAGCAGCTCGGCGATCCCGCGCAGCACGTCGAGCACCGATCTGCGGCTCGCCTCGGTCGGGTGCGCGGTGAACACCGGGCGCAGCTCGAGGCGGTCCACCAGCTGGGCGGGCAGCTCCGGGTCGAGCTGGCCCGCGGCCACGGCGGCGGCGATCCGGGCGCCGGTCTCCTCGAGCGCGCCGCGCGGGCGGTCAGTCAGCTCGCGCGCCCGGTGCAGCTGCTCGGTGATGTTGGCGAGCTGGAAGTACGCGGTGAACGCCCGCGCCAGCACGATCGCCGTCGGGTGGTCGACGGCGGCGAGCACCCGGTGCAGGTCACCGCGGTTACCGCGGTCACGGTCGGCGCCGTCACGGTCACCGCCGCGGGCGAGCGCGCGCACCCGCTCGACGAGCTCCAGCAGCTCGGCGCCCTCGTGCCGGGTCAGCGCCTCGCCGAGCAGCTGGCCGAGCCGGCGCACCCCGGCGCGGACTCCGGCGTGCCGCACGTCCGAGGCCACCCCGCCGGCGAACGTCCCTGCGTCGCGGCTCCCGGCGCTCCCGTCGCGGCTCCCGGCGCCCCCAGTGCTTCCGGCGTGCGGTCCCTGCGCGGCGCCCGGCCCGGGACCGGTCCCGTCTGTCCGTGCCTCGCCGCGGTGGTCCCTGGACGTCACGCCGCCTCCGGTGGTCTCGGGCTTCGCGCGGGACGCGCTCAGCGGTATGCGAACGATGTCGGCGCGGCCGGCGCTGGCCGTGCTCGCCGTCCGCTCACTGCCATGTTCCCTGGATGTAGCGGGCAGGACGTGCCTGCGACGAGCCGGTGGTCTCGAAGGAGGGCTGGCCCGGGTTGTCAGCGGCGGTGCCGTCGCGGGCGCCGTCCGGGCCGACGGTGATCATCCGCCTCTCGTCGCCGACTTCGAGCTCGACCTCGACCCGCCAGCGGCAGTCGCAGGTCGCGGTCGTCACGGCGAGCAGGAACGAGCCGCTCGCGCCCGGGGGCAGCACGCTCGCCTGCCCGGCCGGCGCGGGAACGACGACGCGGGCCCCGGCGGCCGACAGCACCATGTCGAGGTTGATGCTCGTCACCGCTCCCGCCAGGCCGGGTGGCGCGGCGCATGTGAGCAGGAGCCCGCGCCTCGGTTCCTTGGCCAGGCCGTCGAGGCGCGGAGTGAACCCGACAACTTCGACCGTCTCGTCCGGGCCGGCGGTGAGGTTGAGCTGGACCGGGGTGGTGTCCGCCGGTACCGCGCCGAGCGACGCGGCCCAGGCCGCACGGCCGTAGCAGTCGTCGCGGCCCCCCGGAGGCGCCGGTGGCATGCCCACGTCCTCGCCGGCCACGTAGCTGGCGACGCGCGGGGTGCTCGCCGCGCCCAGCGTCATCTGGTCCGGGTCGGTCTGGACCGTGAGGGCGTACGGGGTGGCGCAGCCCCAGTCGAAGTCGTGGCAGACCCAGCTCCGCGCCCCGTCACCGGCGGGCGTGGCGGTGAGGGTGACCGTTCCCGCGGCCACCAGCACGACGGCCACCCCGGCGCCGATGAGGATCCGGACTCGGCGCCGCGGCCGGCCGGGCGGCGGCCCGGCTGCCCGCGGGGCCAGTGCCGCGTCGTCCCCCGGCGGCGGACCAGCCGGCTGACCAGTCGTCGGCCGGCGCGCGGTGGCATGCCTGCCGGCCCGGCCGGCGGGCGGCCGGCTCGAGGGCGGCCGGCCTGAGGCCCGTGTGTCCGCCGGTGTGTACGAGGCCGGCTTCCGCGGCGTCTTCTCCTCGGCTGGGGGCGTCGCCGAGGACGGCGTGCCCACGGTGTGCTCACCCGGCCCCCGCCGTTCGCGCCAACGCGCCATCCCGGTCCCGCTTCCCACCGTCAATCAGGACAAAGATCCGTGGCCAGCATGTCCGGGCATCAGGCGAGCACGCCGCCGGTTTCGCCGACGCGTCAGGGTGTTGGGCTAATTCAGTGGAGATAGACGGACCGTTGGGGGAGTGGGGCTGACTGTAACGTCGACGAGCCGGCACGTTGGCGGTCTCCTGGCCGCGACGATGGAGCCGGCCGCCTTCGCGCGTTCGGCTGGCTGGTGCCGCTTCGGTGAAGGTTGGACCGCCGGCATCGCCCCGCCGTGAGCCTCAGCGGCGGGTCTGTATCCGGATCCGAACCGGTGGGGGCTCGGAGTCGAATCCGGGTACCGTCCGCGCGATCTTCCGTGATGAGGCTCGGGCGACGCTTGTCGGAGCTGACTGTCGGCGGTCACTGTACCGATGGAGCTCGAGCTGGCTATCTGGCCCGGACCTGATCAGACCGAATTTCCGTACGTCGATGAGTTGGTCGATGGCTCGGCTTCGACGATCTGATCAATGGATACGAACCGGTGGTTCGAAGCGCGGGTCGACTCCTGGGCCCGAGTTCTGCTAACCGCGGGTTGCCGCGCCGTTCACGAGCATCCGCAGGAGGCGTCGACTGGGCGTCCGTGCCGTCGGAGCGCGGCCGTGCTGGCCGCCGTGGCCGCCCCCTTCAGGGGCGTCAGCCGCGGCGGACGGTCAGCGCGGGATCGAGACCCGGTGGCGGACCCGTCCGCGGCGAGCGCCTCGATGACACGATCGGCGATCGCCTCCGCGGTGGCCATGGCACCGGCGTCACCGATCGCCAGGCCGTGGAAGCGGAACAGGCAGAAGAGCAGGTCCTCGCGGAAGCCCGACACCGTCGAGTCATGGTCGCCGCACACCACTCCCGGCCGCCCTTCGGGCAAGGAGACAGCTAGGTGGCAGGTGGGCTCCGGGCGATTCCCGCAGACCACACATCGTTCAAAGATCATATTCACTTTACCCCCGTTGCGGCCCGTGAGTGCCACCGAGGCATCATGGCATACGAGACCGGATGAGCTGGGCATTCAGGTGCGTCGGCCGCCGTGCGTGTCGAGCGACAGCCACCGACGGTCACCAGCGAGGTGGCCTCGGGGCGCGGCCGCGCCGCCGGGCATGTCGCGGAGGAGGCGGTTGTGCGCTATGTCGCGATCGGGGACAGCTTCACCGAGGGCGTCGGCGACGAGCGAGACGACGGCGCTCCCCGCGGCTGGGCCGACCTCGTCGCGGCCGGGCTCGCCGTGCACCACCACCCGGCCGAGGTCTGGTACGCCAACCTCGCCGTCCGCGGCCGGCTGCTCGAACCGATCATCACCGAGCAGCTCGACGCCGCCCTCGCCCTCGACCCGGCGCCGACGATCCTGACGCTCAACGGCGGCGGCAACGACATGATGCGCCCGGGCGCCGACGTCGCGCGCCTGAGCGCCCTGACGGCGAGGGCCGTCGACCGGTGCCTGGAGGCGGGCGTCACTCCCCTCCTGCTCGCCGGCGCGGACCCCTCCAACCGGCTTCCCTTCGGCCGGACGCTGCACCGGCGCGCGGCCGAGCTGACCGACGCGGCCGCCGACCTCGCCCGGGACCGCGGCGTGCTGTTCGTCAACGTCTTCGCCGACACCGAGATCCGCGAGGCGCGCTACTGGTCCGAGGACCGGCTACATCTCAACCCGCTCGGCCACCACCGGGCCGCGACGTTCGTCCTCGCGGCCCTCGGCGTCGCGGCGCCCCCGCCCCCGCCGGCCGACGAGGTGCTGCCGCGGTCTCGCCGTCTCGCCGAGGCCGGCTACTACTGGCGCCACGTCCGCCCCTGGCTGGCGCGGCGACTTACCGGACGCTCCTCCGGCGACGGGCGGGACGCGAAGCACTCGACCTGGGCCCTGGTCAAACCCACCGTGGCCTGACCAGCCTCCGCGCCCGCCCGCCCGCGCCTCTGCCCGCGGCTCAGGTGAGCGAGCGGACATCCACGACGTCATATTCAGCCACGTACGCCGCGAGTGTCGCCGCGGTCTGCTCGTCGCTCGGGCCGCTGCCGCGGAAGGCCTCGACGGCTTCCAGGGTCTCCCAGCGTTCGAACACGTTGATCCGTGCCGCGTCGATCAGGTCGGCACTCAGGGCGAAGTCGAGGCATCCCGGCGTCCGGCGCGCGTGCTCGACAACGCCGACACAGCCGACGAGGTAGCGATCTCGCTCGGCAGGGTCTACCAGGATCTGCCCCGCGACGATAATCATGAAGTCCCCTTTCCGAGCCTCGACGCCGCGACCGACGTGCGGAACAGACTCCCCTGCGCTTCGCGGCTCATCGCCAGGCGACGAACTGAGCGCAACGCATCTGGCCGCGCCTCGTCAGGGCGACGACTGCGACCAGTGCCGTCCCGGCAACGTTCACCCGCCTCTCGCCACGAAAGATCGCCAGGACTGTACCCAGATCCGAGCTCTGATCCCCTATCCAGTTCGGATCCGCATCCTCTTGTAGGTCAGCTCGAGATTCCTCGTCGGCACGCCGACCCAGCTGCCACCGCTCTCCACGCTGATCAGGCGGGCCCGCGACCACGCCGGCTGGCCCGCCTGACCGGCCCCGGGCGCCCGGCCCACCGGCCGGGTGGTCCGGCGCCCGCCCCGCCCGCCGGGCCCCGGGGCGCCCCCCATCCGGGGGGGTGGCCCGGGCGCCAGCGCCTCGCGCGGGCGGTGCCGAGATGCGGATGTCCGGCGTCCGTGGTGGCTATTCGCCGGCCGGGATCTCGTAGAACTGGGTTGCCCAGCGGCGGTAGGCCATGTAGGGCTTGGCGTCCTGGATGGCCAGGGTGGGGTGCTCGATGTAGTCCTGGTAGCGCCAGATCTCGAGGTCGTCGTCGAGGGTGGAGAGGAATTCCTTCTCGAGGCGTTCGAGGACGTCGGGCGGCGGGGCGTCGGACTCGTCGCCGGGGATCCGGGGCCACCAGATCGAGTAGAACATGTCCGAGCAGCCGTCCTCGACCGGTGTGGTCGCGAAGATGAGGCGGTAGTTGTCCGCGCCGGCGAACGCGCTGATCGCGCCGCCGAGGCCGAACAGGTAGCTGTGGATCCGCAGCGCCATCACGTCCGGGTCGTCGCTGCGCCTGTCGGGCCAGCCGGTCTCGAACAGCCATCCGTTGTCGTCGGACTCCCAGTTGAGCAGGACCGGGGTGACGGTGGCGTGGTGGACGTACCGGAAGTGCATGCTGTCGGCCGCGTTCTCGCCCGGGATCTGCGGGTGTACCGGCTCGCGCTCCACTTTGCGGGACAGGGCCGGGTAGGGCGGGTAGTAGGCGGCGGGGTCGGTCTCGAACTGCGGGAACACCGTGAAGATGTCGGGCATCTCCCAGCGGGGCGCCTGGCCGTTGGGCTGGTGCCAGATGAACACGCAGCCGTACTGCTCCCGCACGGGCCACACCCGCAGCTGGGCGGCGCGGTTGGGCCGGTCCTGGTAGGGGATGTAGCGGTTCCGGCCGTCCGGCCCCCAGCCCCAGCCGTGGAACGGGCACTCGATGCAGTCGCCGTTGACCTTGCCACCGTGGCCGAGGTGCGCGCCGAGGTGTCGGCAGTGTGCCTGCAGGACATGCAGCCCGCCGTTGTCGTCCCGGTAGGCGACCAGGTCCTCACCGAGGTACCGCAGCGGGCGGCCTTGGCCGGTGGGGAACTCGGCCGACCAGCCGACCATGAACCAGCCGGTTGGCTTCCAGGTGAACGGAACCTTCATCTGACGTCCCTCGCTAAAAGCTCTAGATTTATCTAGCGCCAGGTCGAAGCGGCAAGGGTGGTGCGCGGCCGCGGCCGGTGGCCGTCGCGCGGCCTGGGTGGGTCCCGTGCGCCGGGGCCAGTGCGCGGGCCGCTTGGGCGGGCCTCGATGGACGAGGCGCCGACCCGAATAATATATACATATCAACGGACGGTGTCGGGCCAGACGGCCCCGCCGTCCCAGCCGAATGGCGGCCGACCCTCGGGAGACGCGGATGGACCTGTCGCTGGACGAGGCGTCGCGGGCGGCGCGGGAGCTGGTCCTGGCGGTGCTCGCCCGGCGTCCAGGGCTGGCGGCGGCGCGGGCTGCCGAACCGCTCGGGCACGACCCGGGGCTGTGGGCCGAGCTGTGCGCGGCCGGGCTGCCGGGGCTCGCGGTCGCCGAGGAGCACGGCGGCGGCGGTACCGGCCTGCACGCGCCGGCCGTCGCGGCCGTGGAGCTCGGCCGGGTGCTCGCGCCGGTGCCGTTCGCGGAGCACGTCGCGGCCGCGCGGCTGCTCGCGACGGCCGCGCCGGAGCATCCCGACCTGCCCGCCGTCGTCGCCGGCGAGCTGGTCGCGACACTGGCGACGCGGGTGCGCGCGGGCGTCGGCGTGGCGGTGCCAGCGGGGGCGGTCGCCGGCCTGGTCCTGGCCGTCGTCGACGGGCGACTGGTCGCGGCGCGTTCCACTCCTCCCGGCGTCGCCGTCGCCAATCAGGCCGACCTGCCCATCGCCGACCGCGACCTGCGCGGCGCGATGGTGCTCGGCGGCGGTCCGGCGGTGGTCGCGTTCGAACGGGCACGCTCGGAGTGGCTGGTCCTGATGGCCGGATGGCTGGCCGGGCTCGCCGACGGCGCGCTGGAGCTGGCGACCCGGTGGGTGAAGGAGCGCGTCCAGTTCGGCGTGCCGATCGGCTCGTTCCAGGGAGTGCAGCACGGCCTCGCGGACCTGCCGGGACTGGTCGACGCCGCGGCGCTGCTGGCGCGGGAGGCGGCCTGGAGCCTGGACACCGGGCGGCGGTCGGAGACCGGCGCCGACGGCGGCCAGCTCGCCGGGATGGCCGCCTTGATGGCCACCGACGCCGCCCGGCACGCCGCCGACCGCGCCGTTCAGTACCACGGCGGCCTCGGGGTCGCCGTCGAACACGACGCGCAGCTGTTCTTCCGCCGCGCCCGCGCCTACCCGGTGCTAGCCGGCGCCCCCCTCGCCCTCGCGCGCGAGCTGGGCCGCGCCCTCGTCGACAGCTCCGTCGCCGACGCCGCCCCCGCGTCGTCGGCCGGCACGCCGGCCCAGCCCGGTGCCGACGGCGTCGGCGGGACGGACTTCGCCCACAGCCCGTCGGTCGCCGCGTTCGCCGCCGAGGTCCGGGCCTTCGTCCGGTCCTGGCTGACCGACGAGGTTCGCCGCGAGGCACGCCGGACCGGCACCGTGCACGTCCCCGCGCTGCACCAGGCCCTGGCCGAACGCGGCTGGCTTGCCGCCTCGGCACCGGGCGGGCGCGCCGCCAGGGATCCCTACGAACTGGGCGCGCTCTTCCGCGAACTGGAGCTCGCCGACGCTCCGTACCACGGCATCGGCACCACCATGATCGTCGCCGGGGTGCTCGACCAGATCGGCGGCCCGGCGCTGCGGGCCGACGTGCTGCCCCGGCTGCTGACCGGCGAGGCCACCGCGGTCCTCGGCTACTCCGAGCCGGGCTCCGGTTCCGACGTCGCCGCCGCGCGTACCCGGGCCACCCCCGTGGACGACGCGCGCACCGCCTGGCGGATCAACGGCCAGAAGATGTGGACCACCCTCGCGCACACCGCGGCCCACTGCCTGCTGCTGACCCGCACGAACCCCGACGTCCCCAAGCACCGCGGCCTGACGATGTTCCTCGTCCCGATGGACGCCCCGGGCATCACGATCCAGCCGATCCACACGATCGCCGACGAGCGGACCAACGTCGTCTTCTACGACGACGTGATCGTCCCGGACTCCTGCCGGGTCGGCGACGTGGACGAGGGCTGGCGGGTCATGGCCATCGGGCTGAGCCTGGAACGCGGCGTCATGGGCAGCACCGCGATGCTCGAACCACTGCTCGCCGACGTGACGGCCTGGGCCCGCGTCCCCGGGCCGGCCGGCAGCTGGCCAGGCGGGGGGCGACCGGCCGACGACCCGGCCGTGCTGACCGCGATCGCGCACGCCCGCGTCGACGCCGAGGCCGCCTTCCTGCTCACCCAGCGCACCGCCTGGCTGAACGTCTCCGGGCAGTCCCCCGCGGTCGCGGGCACGATCGCGAAGCTGTTCGCGTCCACCGCCTACCAGCGTGCCAGCCGTGAGCTCCAGGATGCCGTGGGCCTTGGTGGCATCCTGCGCGCGCCCTCCGGCGAAGGCACCGTCCCAGCGGCCGCCGGCGGCGAGATCGAGCGAGCCGCCCGCCACTCCTGCGTCGTCACCATCCAGGGCGGCACCACCGAGATCGCCCGCAACCTTGTCGCCGAACAGCGCCTCGGCCTCCCGAAGACCCGCCAGGGTACCCGTCGCCAGCCTGACGGGGGTGGTGAGACCGCCGCCCGGCCAGCTCAGACTTGACGCCTCCATCCGCCAGGTTAATCATCTATATATATAAATCTATGGGCGACAGAGACGCTCCGCCGGTCGGTGGGTCCGGACGGATCCGGGCCGACGTGACCACCACCGCCGGCGGGCCTGAGCCGTCTCCGCCGAGCGGTCTGGCGATTCATCCAGCCGCGGCGGGCCTGGCGGCCCGCCGCGTTTATCGCGAAGGACTCTGATGAGACTGCCCGCACGATTAACGACCCGCCTCGTCGCGGCACTGGCCGCCTCGGCCGCGGTCATGGCGGGGATGGCCGCCTGTTCGGACGACAAGGCCGACACGACCACCAGCGCTCCGACGGTCGGCGTCGCCGACGTGAAGGCCGGGCCGCCCTCCGGGTGGAGCGACGGCGGCTACAAGCCGGACCTGTCCACGCTGAAGTGCGGCCAGACGGCCGCCGACCCCACCCGGGGAATCACCGACACGGAGATCACCATCGGTGGCCTGGCCTATCTGACGAGTCCGTCCGGTGCCTCGATGACCGGCACGGAGGCGGGCGCCCAGGCACGGTTCGCCCGTGCCAACGCCGAGGGCGGCATCAACGGACGTAAGATCAACTATGTTGGCACCCTCGACGATGGCAACGACCCGGCCCGCAACAGCTCGCAGGCCAAGGTGCTCGTCGAGCAGAAGAAAATCTTCGCCGCCGTGCCGGTGATGACCAGCGGCGCCAGCTACCTGGACACGTTCTGCGCGCAGACCGTCCCGTTCTTCGGCTGGGGGTTCAACTCCGGCTTCTGCAACACCTCGATCGGGTTCGGCATCACCGGATGCCTGCTGCCCGGCAAGGACCTCAAGGCCACCGCGACCACCTACGGCGTCATGCTCAACGCCCTCTTCGGCGGCAACGCGACCGGGAAGACAGTCGCCCTCGTGGGCAACGACGACGACACCGCACGCACGGGGCTGGCGTCCATCGCCCGGCAGATCAAGTCGGTCGGCCTCGACGTCGTGTACCAGGAGACGCCGATTCCCGACTCCGGCCTGAGCGACGCCACCCCGATCGTCAGCGGGATCATGACGGCGAACAAGGGCGCGCCGCCGGACGTGGTGCTCTACGGCACGGACTTCACCGCGACCACCAAGCTGACCGAGGCGCTGGATGCCGCCGGGTACAAGGGCAAGCACCTCAACACCGTCGGCTATGACCCTCGGCTGGCCGCCGCCAAGCTGCCCGGTCTGGAAGGGGCCTACACGTCCCTGCAGTGGCAGCCGGGCTCGGACGTCTCCGTGCCGGCGATCAAGCAGATGGCCGACGACATCAACAAGTACGCCCCGGGCACTGCGATCAGCCTGCCGACGATCGCCGGGTACTGGTCCGCCGACATGTTCGTCGCCGCGGCGACCAAGGCCGGCAAGGACCTGAACCTCAACACCCTGCTCAAGCTCATGAACGGCAACTTCTCCTACTACGTCGACAACGCGGTGGCCGAGTCCCGCTGGCCGCTCAACCACTTCCTCTCGACGCCGTGCACCTCCGTCGTCCAGCTGAACGGCGACAAGTACGACGTCACCAGCGCCCTGTCCTGCGGGGCCTACACGGCCGGCTGACAGCCTGTGATCCGTGCACAGGCGCCGTGCGCGTGCCGGGCGCGGGGCCGCCGCGCGGATCACATGGTGAACATGTCTGAGGGGCGCCGCCAGGCGGGCGGCGCCCCTGAGCACGGCGGCGCCGGACCGGTCATGGGCCTCAGATGTCAGGCCTCGCGAACCGGCGACCGCCGTCGGCGCCCAGCCGGAGGCGGAGTCTGGTGATGACTGACGAACGGGACGCCGGGCGAGGCCCCGACGCGAGCGAGCGACCGGCGGCGGAGGGCCTGAAGGTCGGGCTGTTCGTGGACGCGCGGAACCCCCAGCCGTGGCGGCGCCCCTGGCGGGAGCACTACCCCAGGCTGCTCGACCTGGCCGCCGAGGCCGACCGGCTCGGCGCGGACTGCATCTGGCTCACCGAACACCACGGGTTCGACGACGGGTACCTTCCGCAGCCCCTCGTGCTGGCGGCGGCCGCGGCGAGCCGCACGGCGCGGGCGAGGATCGGCACGGCCGTGCTGCTGGCGCCGATCCGCGACCCGGTTCACCTGGCGGAGGAGGCGGCACTCGTCGACCTCGTGTCGGGTGGCCGGCTGGAGCTCGGCCTTGGAGCGGGGTACGTGCCGGGCGAGTTCGAGCTGTTCGGCGTCGACATGGCGGCGCGGTTCGCCACCCTCGACGCGGTGTTCACCCGGGTGCGCGCCCTGCTGACCGACGGTGGCGTCACCCCGGCGCCTCTGCAGCGTCCGGTGCCGATGTGGCTGGGCTACGGCGGGCCGGTGGGTGCGCGCAGGGCCGGGCGGATGGGCGCGTCGCTGCTCACCATCGGCCGGCGGGCGGCGGCCGCGTATCTCGAGGGCCTGGCCGAGGGCGGGCACGACCTCGCGTCGGCCCGGTTGGCCGGCGACGTGGACATCGTGGTGGCCGACGACCCGGAAGCCGCCTACGAACGGATCAGGCCGCACTACCTGTACCAGCTGAACTCCTACCGGCAGGCCGGTCGGCTGGGGCCACCGCATTCCGAGGCGGAGCTCGGCGACCGGCTCGGGCATGGCCGCGCCCGCGTTCAGCTGAACCTGCTCGTGCTGTCGCCCGACGAGGCCGTGACCGAGGTGCGCCGCCGGGTCGCGGGCCTGCCGGTGGCGCACGTCTACACCTGGGCGACGGTCGCCCAGATGCCCGAGGACCTGGCCGCCCGTCACCTCGAACTGTGGCTCGGACCGGTACGGGACGCCCTGTCGGCGCCCTGACCGCCCGGCCACGCGCACGTCGACCCAAGCGACACCAACGACACGCATGACACCAACGACCCGCACGACTTGCATGACCAAGGAGGCGCAGCTATGGACTTGGCCGACCGCCTGGCGCTCGGCGAGCTTCCGGCCCGCTACGGCGACCTGATCGACGACCGCAACTGGCGGGATCTCGACCAGATCTTTCTACCGGACGCCACGTTCGACATACCCGGTCAGGTCCTCGACGGGCTGGCCGAGATCCGGACGTTCATGACCCAGGCCCGCCACCCGCGGACCCACATCATGACCAACATCTATGTCGACGAGACGCCGGACGGCGTCATCCTCCGGTTCCGCCTCGTGGGCATGCGGCCCGACGGCCGGATCAGCACCGGCCGGTACCGCGACGTCGTGGTGAAGCGCCCGGAGGGCTGGCGGGTGGTAAGCCGGGTCTTCACCGCGACTCCGTACGAGGATCCAGCGTAAAGAACGTTCACCCGACCGTAGTCGTGAAAGATCGCCGGTTCTGTACCCGGATCCGAGTTCTGACCCCCTGCCAGGTTCGGATTCGGGTACACATCCGCCGATCAAGCTCATGGCGCGGTGGCACGGCCGGGCCAACGTTGGCTGACGCAGGACACTAGCTGGGAACGGGTCGATCACGACTCACCACTTCCGCCCGGCGAAGGCTGTGAGACGCGACACTCGGGCCGCGAGGGCCGTCGATGGGCCGCCGGAGGCCGACCAGCGCCTGTGAGCTGGACATCTGTCGCGAGACCCATAGCCTGTGCACGGGTGTTCAGCGCGTACCGTACCGAAACAGGCAGCGAGAAAACACACACCGAACTACACTGATGGCGCGACGGAGAATGCGACGTGTAGCCCCGGTCAGCCACGTTCCCGCGCGCCGGAAGAGCAGACCGACAGGCTGGAGTCGATGCCGTGAGAAGGCACTGGTCCTGGCTTATTCCTCTTCTCGTCGCGGTCACGTCCCTCACGACACTGATCTTGCTTCCGGTCGATGGCCGCGGCGCACTGTACGTGTTGCTCGTGGTGGTCAGCTGGGTCCTTTTCGCCGTCTTCCTGACCGCAATGGTGATCACCGTCGTGAACGCGGTGCGCCTGCGACGGAGCCGTCGCCGCCGGGCCCGCGCGGAGATCGCCGCGCGGGAGACGCGGAAACAGGCTGAGACCGTCGAGGCATGGCGTGAGGCATGTGACCTGCTTGTCGCGCTCGCTCGGGGGACTCTGCTGCCAGCGCTAACCGTATGGGGTCCTGTCCTGAACCCCGGTGAACAGGCGTTCCTCGACACGGTGGTTTATGGTTCACGGTACTACGGCGGAGACGGCGCCTACGTGCACGTCAACTCCGTGTTCGTGGGGCCGGCGCCGTTCATGGTATTCGGGATGGCCGCCACGGCGATGGGGAACAGCGCCCGTCGAAACGCGGCCGCAGCGGATGTGGTTCGCCGCTGGCGCGACCCGCGGCAGCTGCGCATCATCGTCACCAACTACGGGTTCCTCTGCTTCGCGGAGGATCGATGGCACTCCTTCGCGTTCCGTCTGGTCTCCGGTTTCTATCCCGAGCCGCTGAACTGGTCGGTCGTGTTCACCTTCAGCGACGGGATACCGCCGTTGCGCCTTGACGGCGAGGGCGCACCCGCTGTCGCGGTCCTCTCCGCCTGGGCGATGGGGGGGCAAGCCTGGCTTCGGGACCATCCGGCGCTGGAACCGCTTCGCCCGGTACGCCACAGCGCCCACTGACCGGTCGCTCACGCTCCCGCGCGGAAGACGGCCCGTCGAGGTCAGGTGGCCGGGCTTGGCGCGCCCGGTTATTCGGCGTGGGCTGGCGTGGGCCGGACGTATCGCTCGGCGAGGAGCTGCCGGTTTCCCTCGCCCTTCGAGGTGTGCGGGATCCGGTCGACCAGGTGGATTCGCTTCGGCACGGCGAATGCGCCCCTTGCCGAGGACCACCAGCGGCCGCTTCGCCTCGGTGAGCAGCGCCAGCGCACGTCGGACCGACCCCGGCGCCGGCGGCCGGCTGGGCGCCGGGCCCGCCACGGTGAACACCGACTCCCGCGCCGCCTCCGGCGACATCGTCTCTCCGAGAACCCGCGCGGGAAGGCCGAGGTAGACCCCTCCCGGGCGTCCGGACACCGCTGCCCGAACGGCCCTGGCCACCCCGAGCCCGACCTTTCCACGGCGTCAACCCGAAACGCCGCCTTCGTATGGGGCCGCGCGGCGGAGAGCTGGTCGAGTTCCTCGTAGTCACCCTGCCGCAGATCGACGATGGCGCGATCGCTCGAACCGCTGATCTGGACGACTGGGAAACAGTTGGTGGTCGCGTTCGCGCGGCTCGCCGGCCCCCCAGGGACCTTTCGCGTGGCGGCCGAGGATCAGCGGCCGAAGCCGCCGTCAAGGCCACCAGCGTCGCACGCGGAGCAGTGCGGAGATGAGCCACCGCGACAGCCCATCCGCCTTTCCGGTCGCGGATGGCGGCCGCCATTGCCTCGGCGAGGGCAGGTTGGAGCTGGGTGGCCGGAAGATGCGGCGCCAGCGCGGCCAGGACCCGTGCCCGGGTGACTGGCCAGTCGACGAGCGAGTCCCGAGGCGGACCATCGAGCCCGCCAGCGCGAGGGCCTGGATCAGCCCGCCGCAGCGCCGGACGATCTCACCGGCGACCGGCGGGAGTTCGTCGACCGCGCGGCCGGCATGCGCCGCCAAGACCCTTCGGGAGAGGTTCTCGTCTGCCATCGCCAGCTCGTGGCCACCGGCGTCGGCGTACCACGCCTGCCGCGTGCGGGATGTGACCAGGATCCGCACCCCGGCCGGCGGCTGGAAGGCATTCACGACGGCGATGTCCCAGACGTCGTCGAGAACGATCAGGCAGCGGGCACCGACCAGCATCCGCCGCAGCCGGCGCACCCCCTCGGCGGCGTCGACGACCCGGGCGACGTCGCCGAACGCGGTCAGCACCCGGCCGAGGAGCCCGGCGAGGCCCGGGATACGTCCGACCCGTTCCCACACGATCCCGTCCGTGAACAGCTCCCGCACCGCGGGGTCGTGCACGACGGCGGTCGCGATCGTCGACTTGCCAGTTCCGCCCATCCCCCACACCTCGACCGCCTGACCGGCCTCCAGCTCGGCCAGCAGCTCGCGCAGCGCGCCGACGTTGGCGCCGCGAGCCACATAGCGGGGTGGCAGGGACGGCAGCAGGTCCTACGCCGGCTTCATACGGCCACGCGCCAGCCCGGCGCCGGCCCCACCCGCGAACACAGCGTTGGCGGGGAACAATCGCGCCGCCTCCGCGAACAGTGTCTCCGAAGGCCCGCTCGCACACCCTGGGTGATCAGAGCGGAGACCTCGGACCAGAAGGCGTATGCGTCGGGTACCTGCCAGGACGGGTGCCGACCAGCGCCGAGCCCCGCCGCCACCAGCAGCCGCCGCGCCGCCCCGGGATCCGCGAACACGTCCGCGAACTCCCCGATCTCCGCCGGCGAGAGGGCACCCACCGGCGGCCCACCCCCGCCCCGACACCGCCACACGCTCTGGCCGGCCGTCCTCACGAACATCATCCCACCCGGCATGGGTTCCCCGACACGCCGCGTTGCCCATACCGGGACACCCCGGCGAGACACCCCGGCAGCGCAGCCCGCGGCAGTCCGGCAAAACCGATCTTGGAGCGTCGCATGCGCGCCCGCGGGCCCGGGGCGCGGACGCGAGTACGGGCGACGGCCGGGGCGGCAACGCACCGCCGAGAAGGCGGCCTCCCCTTGGGGGATGATCTGGTCGGGCCATCCGAGCCTGGAGCGGTATCGATGATTGAGGGTGAGCATGGCCGGCGAGAACACAACCAGGCTCGCGGTACTGATCGACGCGGACAACGCGTCGCCCGCGAGCGTCGAGGGGCTGCTGGCCGAGGTCGCCAAGTACGGCACCGCGCACGTCAAACGCGCCTTCGGGGACTGGACCGGAACCAGCCTGAGGGGATGGAAGGACCAGCTGCTGGCCCAGTCGATCCAGCCCATCCAGCAGTTCGCCTACACCAGCGGCAAGAACGCGACCGACGCGGCGATGGTCATCGACGCGATGGACCTGCTGTACTCCGGCCGCTTCGACGGGTTCTGCATCGTCTCCAGCGACAGCGACTTCACCCGGCTCGCCCAGCGCGTGCGGGAGTCCGGCCTGACCGTGTACGGCTTCGGCGAGCGCAAGACCCCGAAATCCTTCGTCGCCGCCTGCGACAAGTTCATCTACGTCGAGAACCTCACCACCGAGGCCGAGCCCATCACCGCGGCCGGCACGGCACCCAGGCTGGCGACCCGCCCACCCGCGTTGCAGCTCAAGGCGGACGCCGGCCTGGTCAACCTCCTGCGCAATTCGATAGACGCGGCCTCCGACGACGACGGTTGGGCGACACTGGCATCGGTTGGCAACATCATCACCAAGCGGAAGCCGGACTTCGACTCCAGGAGCTACGGCTACACCAAGCTCAGCGACCTGCTGGCCGCGATCAGTCTCTTCGAGGTGAGCCGCCGCAGCCCGGGCGACGGAAAACCCGCGATAATCTACGTGCGCGACAAGCGAAACACCCAGGGCGACAAACCCAAGATCGGCGCATTGGGCGGGTAGGACGGCGCCGAACCGTCCCCAGCCCAGGCGGGCCGTAGTCGGCCGAGGCGCCCTGACGACCAACCCTTCAGGCCCATCCGGATCGAGAAGGTTCATGGTGTCGATCCCATCCCGGCCTGGGTTCTGTGTCCCGGGTCGAGCGGCGGATCGGCCTCGGCGGACCGGCTCCCGACCGACGGACCGAGCTGGTGCTGTCACGGATGTGGCTCCGCTCGGTAATGCCCGCTCGCCTGGAACCACGGATAATTGCGTCATGAGCGAGATCTGCACGGACCGCTGGGGCGTCCCGGTGCGGGCAGCCGACCCGGCCGCCGTCACGTTGCTGGACCAGGCGATCCAAGATCTCGTCTCGCTCGCCGGGGACCCGGTCGGCGGCGCCGAGGCCGCGATCGCCGCGGACGGCGAGCTGGCGCTCGCCCGGGTCTTTCGCGCCTACCTGTCGCTCTACGCGACGACCGCCGAGGGTGGTGCCCAGGCCAGCGAGCTCCTCAAGCCGCTGGAGGTCGCCACTGCCGGCCTGGCCGGGGCCCCCGCCGGGCTGGCAGCCCCGCGCGAGGCCCATCACCTGGCCGCCGCCAGGGCGTGGGCGGACGGCGACTGGCGGGCGGCCACCCGGGCGCTGGAGCGGGCCCTGCTAGCCAACCCCCGTGACCTGCTGGCGCTGAAGGTGGCGCAGGATCTCTACTTCTTCCTCGGCAACCGTCACGAGCTGCGCGACGTCGTGGCGCGGGTGCTCCCCTCCTGGCCGGAGGGCGACCCGGCCTCGGGGTTCGTCCAGGGGATGTACGCGTTCGGACTGGAGGAGAACGCGGACTACCGAGGTGCGGAGGAGGCGGCCCGCCGCGCCCTTGCCCGCGACCCGAAGGACGTGTGGGCCGTGCACGCGCTGGCCCACGTGTTCGAGATGGAGGGCGGCCTCGCGTCGGGCACGTCGTTCCTGACCTCGTCGGCCCCCGCCTGGCGGGACAGCTTTTTCGCGGTGCACAACTGGTGGCACCTCGGGCTGTACCTGCTGGAGCTGGGC
Organism: Pseudofrankia coriaricola; assembly: GCF_032027725.1. Taxonomy (NCBI): domain Bacteria; kingdom Bacillati; phylum Actinomycetota; class Actinomycetes; order Frankiales; family Frankiaceae; genus Pseudofrankia; species Pseudofrankia coriaricola. The sequence continues at coordinate 111,130 of NZ_JASNFO010000024.1, forward strand.
CGGGCCGACGACGCGCTCGCGCTGTACGACGAACGGATCCGCGCGGCCAGGTCGACCGAGTGGCTCGACGTCGTCGACGCGGCGGCCCTGCTTTGGCGGCTGGCGCTGTACGGGACGGACGTGGACGCCCGCGCGGCCGCGCTCGCGGCGGACATCTCCGACCTGATGGGCGCGCCGGCATATATCTTCAACGACTGGCACGCTGTCATGACCTTCGGGCTGGCCGGCGATCATGCCCGCGCGGCCCAGGTCATCGCCGCCAACCGGAGCCTGACCGCCCCCACCAACAGAAGGGCGGCCGAACGGGCCGGGCTAACTCTTCTCACGGCCTTCTCGGCGTTCTCCGCCGGCGAGCCTGTGGCCGCGGTGGACCTGCTGATCGACATCCGCCCCGAGGCCAACGCGGTCGGCGGGAGCCACGCGCAGCGCGACATCATCGACCTGACCCTGATTGCCGCGGCGGCAAGGTCCGGGCAGGCCGGCCTCGCCCGCGCCCTGGTCACCGAGCGGGTCGCGCGGAAGCCGCCGGCCGAGCCCTCGGCCCGCGCCCTGCTTCTCGCCAACGGCGGCGACGAAGCCTGGCTCACCTGGTAGCCGGCAACGGGGAGCAGACCAGCCAGCCAGGAAAGCGCGGCGGCACGCGTCGACGAACGCCGAGTGATCAACGCCACAATGCTGGCGTGGTCGCCATAAGCCCTGGTCCCGGGACCAGGGGCCCGGAGCGGGCCCGGCCCCGGACCGCCTGTGCCGCACCTCGTCTGGCTAAGCTGCGGGTGCTTCTGGTCCTCCCGTAGACCGGTGGTGCGGACGACGCCCACGCGCGTGTACGGGGGCTGTATCCATGCGTACGCAGCATCCATGCGTACGCGGCGAGTATGTCGGAGGTCCTGCGTGACCGAGAGGCCCACACTCAGCTGGGACGGCGCGGTGGCCAAGGTCGACCCGGTTGAGCTGCGCACGGACGTTCCTCATTCGGCGCGCGTCTATGACTACTTCCTGGGCGGTAAGAACAACTATCCGGCCGACCGGGAGGCCGCCGAGCTCGTCCTGAAGTCGGGCCCCAACACGCGGATCTCCGCGCTGGCGAACCGGGCTTTCCTGCACCGCATCGCCCGCTACCTCGCCGGGACGGTCGGCGTTCGGCAGTTCCTCGACATCGGCACAGGCATCCCGACCTCCCCGAACCTGCACGAGATCGCGCAGGGAGTCACCGCGGATGCCCGAGTGGTCTACGCCGACCACGACCCGATCGTGCTGGCCCATGCCCGCGCCCTGCTCGTCGGGAAGCCCGAGGGCAGGACCGCGTACATCGACGCGGACCTGCGCGAGCCCGAGAAGATCCTCGGCTCGCCGACGTTGCTGGAGACGCTCGACCTCAGCGAGCCGGTCGCGCTCTCGGTCATCGCGATCCTGCACTTCATCCCGGACTCCGACGACCCGCTCGGCCTGATGCGCCGCTATCTCGACGCCCTCCCGTCGGGGAGCTTCCTGGCGATCACCCACGTCACCCCGGACTTCGCCCCGGAGGAGGCCAGGCAGGTCACGGAGATCTACCGGGCGCGGGGAATCCCCCTGCAGGCGCGTACCCGGGCCGAGGTCGGCCGTTTCTTCGACGGGCTGGAACTGGTCGAGCCGGGCGTCCAGGTCGTCCACCGTTGGCGGCCGGACGCCGGCACCGACCTCAGCGCCACCGACGCCCAGGTCAACCTCTACGGCGGCCTCGCGCGCAAGCGCTGACATCAGGCGTCACCGGGTCTCGGCTCGGCCAGATCCTTCGAGGCCCCCCGCCAACAGGACGGCCAGGTCGGCCCAGGACCCGGCCGGGATCGCCCATGAGGGCACCGGCCTGGTCCCGGCCTCTTCCCGGGCGTCGCCCAGGAACAGGTAGCGGTGCGGGACGGTCGTCATGTGGACCAGGACGTCGAGGCGGTCGTCGACGAAATGGGTGATGCCGAGGCGCGCACAGACCGGGGCCTTCTCAGGACGGCGGCGGACGAAGTGCAGGTTCGCCGGCGGGATTCCGGTGCGTTCGAAGAACTCGTGATGGGCCAGCCACGCGCGGGTGAGCGCGGCGATCTTCGGGCCGCATTTGGAGACGACGTGGACCCGGCCGGCAAAGGGGCCGGCGGTGAGTGCCGTGAGCGCATCGAACGCGCCGGCGACCGCCGGCGTCAGCATCGGCTGGGAGCCGAAGAACGAGGTGTCCTGGTCGTCGGCGGCCCGGCTCGTGAGCACCCCACCGACATCGACGCCGAGCATCGACGCCGACGCGGGCTCCGGATACGGCACCGGCTGGGAATCGGTGAGACCAGCGCGACCCGGGGCGGCTGGTACCCGTCCGCCACCATCGGCAACTACTGCTTCTGTCGAGATTTCCATCATTCTGGACACTCAGGATAGCCACCGCACTTCCTTCGCGACGGGCAAGGTCAGCCGGCCTCAGCCGGCGGTGATCTCGGCAAGGTGCCGCTCAAGATCGCGGGCGGCGGGGACGGACACGTGCCGGCGCAGGCGGCGGCGGACCTCGTCGGCGCGCCGCGCGTTGCGCCGCGACCGGATGACCGTCAGCAACGGGACGGCCTGTGCGGCCAGCGCGCAGCCGGCGTCGACGTCGCCCAGGTCGATCTGCACGCCCGCGCGGCGCAGCAGGTACGTCGCCCGGTCGCGGGCCTTCTCAGCCGGGTGGGCCGCCTGCGCCTGGCTGAGCCATCCGTCGGCCGACAGCAGGTGGCCGAGGTCGACGTAGCAGCAGCCGACCTGGGCCTGGAACTCGGCCTCGTCGAAGTAGTACGCCCAGGCCGGCTCCTGCGTCGTCGCCTGGTCGAACGCGGCCTCGGCGACGGCGAGCTCGCGCATGCACGAGACCTGGTCGCCCAGCGCCGCGTGTGCCCGGGCCTTGCGCATGTGCAGCATCGCGCCGACCCGGCCGGTGATGCTGCCAGCCGTGCGCACGGCCGCCTCCGCCAGCCTGATCGCCTCGACGGGCCGTGCGGAGTCGACGCACTGCAGCGACATGTTCTTCAGCACGTTCGCGCCGAGCGGGCGGTCACCGCCGACGTGCGCGGCGTGCAGCGCGGCCACCCAGTAGCGTTGCGCACTCGTCAGGTAACCGGCGTCAAAGGAGACCCAGCCGGCGAACCGGGCGAGCTCGGCGGCCACGATGTGCAGCTCGCGGCCGATCCGTTCGGTGTAGCGGCCGCGGGCGAGCAGCTCCGCTACCACGCCGAGCTCCGCGTCGACGAGCCGGCGTACGCTCGCGCCGCCGAGCCGGTCGTCCATCACCCGCAGGCTGGGAATGTTGTGCGCGATCTGGTGCACGATCTGCTCGTCGACGAGACCGCCGTCCAATGCGCCCGCCAGACGCGCCGGTTCCAGCTCCAGCCACTCGTCCGCGAGCGCGGCGACGCCGGAGCCGCTGATGGTCAGGAAGCCGCGACGGTCGGTCACCGCATCCTGGACGACGTCGGCCAGCGCGGTCAGGCTGCCGACCTGGGTCCAGGGGTAGTCAACGCGGACGTTGTCGCCGGTGGGCAGCCAGGACGGCCACGGATGGGACTCCAACCGCTCGGTGGGCACTCCCAGCTCCGTGGCCAGCGCCAGCTGGGACACCCGGTCGGGCACGACCCCGCGGTGCTCCCAGCGCCACACCTTCTGCCGCTCGGCGGCCATGTTCGCCTCGCCGAGGTCGCGGGCTCTCCTCGCGACGACCCGGGCGAGTTTCTGATAGGTCCAACCCCGCTGGGCACGGACGAACGTCAGCGGATGCGCGCATATCTGGACATTCTCTGCCATTGTCGGCGATCCTCTCGGGTTGCGGGCATGAACGCCCGGGAGACGACTGGGCCAGGGCGCTGGCAGGGCGCCCCCGCGACGATGGTCCGGCGCTGCAACGGGCAGCTCATGGGCCGCCCAGATCGGAAGTACTCGGCCAGTTGCACGGGTATAGGGACGGGATCTTTCTCGCCAGTCACCGAGCTATTCGGCGACCGCGGGACGGGCAACTCGATCTGCTGGTCACATCCGCTGGCCACGGCCGCGATTTCTCGTTGCCGCCACGCGTCGGGCCCGCCAGGTCTCACTCAGCTGTGGCAGCAACTGGCGTACCGGGCGCTGGCCGGCAACGCCCGTCCGTCAGCGCGAAACGGCCATCCGGCTTGTTTCAAATGGGCGTTGAACCAGATATAGATGAGGACTGCCACTGAAGCCTGGACGGCTTTCACGCGGGATTATGGCATGATATGTCCATAATATTCGAGGCGGGCGGTCCGTCGACTATGGAGAAGGAGTAAAAACCTTCCTCGACCGGAAATGTACCCCGGCTAAGGCATGGGATGGCCATGGAGCGGCTGTCAGGCGACGTCGGGAGGTAGCAGGAGGGACGCCACGGCTCGGTGGGCCGAGGCGCATGGACCGCGCAGGGCTCGGCCGTCATCCCAGCCATGACCACAGTCGGGACAGCGTCGGGGAATGACGGCCAGGACACGGGCCGTCTTGGCGGTCCGCCGGAGTCGGCGCGCGGTGGTCGCCGAGCCGGCGGCCGCCGCGGCCGCGAGGGCCAGGGCGGCCAGAGCGAGGATGACGGCAGCCAGCATGCATGCCTCCCAAGACAGGGAGGGCGGGGGACGATGTCCCCCCGCCTTCACCCGGACCCGTCATGCGCGCCGAAAGCTTCGGCGGGCCTGATCACCACCTCGTTGTAGCGATCTGTCTGCGGACAGTACGCCCGTGCAGACGCCTTTGCATACGCCAGGACACACTTGGCCCACGATCAGCCCATTGGACTCCGGAAGACTGGCTACAGTTGGTCGACCGGTGGATTTCAAACTGATACACAACGATGCAGGTGAGCGATCCACCAGCCGGCCAGATCTGGCACTTCGGACGCCCGCCATTCGATCTGCGCCGGGCGTCACAGCCGGTCGATGTGGTGATCAATAACTGTCATCGGGGCGCCGGCGGGAAATTCCCAGGTCCGCGAGGCTCCGCGAGTCGAGCTTCGGCCCGTGATCTTGCCCTCTGCGGCTCGCGTGGCTTGTGGCGTGTCACAATTCGATCTGTTGGTGCGGACCCAGATTTCATCACCAGTCGACCCAGAATCTTTCGCACCTGGGCCGAGTGTGACCGTGTGATTCCTTCCGCCCCTTGCCGATGTCGAATTCGCCGGGCCGCGCCGCGCTTGCTCGCCACTCAGTGACACGCCACAGGGCAGGCCCATCGCGACCTCCAGCGGAGGCCCGGTGAGCACATCAACCCCCATCCGCGATACCTCACGGCAGTGACGGCGGGACAAGAAGTGCTATGGGCGGCAGAGCGGGCATGTCGCGGTCAGGGCCGGCAACAGGACAACGAGGTCCGAACGGACGAGAACACGACGAAGCCCGGGGAGGAAGCTATGAGGATGCTGCGGAGGCTCCGTCATGAGGCCCGGCGTGACGTGAACGCGGCCGACCGGTCAGCGGCACGGGGTCCGCGGCGGCTGCGCCGGCGGTCGCGGACCCGCTCGACGACGAGCGCCCGCTACTGACAGATCGCGGCGCCGGCCCGCATTCGCTGCCTGCCCGCCCGCCACAGCGCGGCGGGCAGGCAGCGACTTTTCCGGAGGGACAGGACTACTGACGCGTAGCGCCTCTCTGGCGTCCTGTTGGCCGGGGTTTCGGGCTTGGATGGTCGACGAGGGCGTCGAGGCGGTCGAGGTCGCGGGTTCTGCCAGCTCTTTCGGCGAAGTCGCGCAGGTCTGCCACGGTTGGGGCTGGGACCGCCAAGGCCCTGGCGATGGGAATGAAACGCTGACGCAGGTCGTCGAACGTCCCGACATCGGGCGTTCTGGTGATGGCGAGGGCACGTTCTCGGATCGCCTGACGGCGGACGCCGGCATCGTCGCACCACAGCTGGGCAAAATGGTGCTCGCGTAGCTCGTACGACCCGACCCGCGACAGTGACAGCTGCGGCGAGACAGGGCCAAAACATTTCGCCGGCAGCGTGATGCGCCACTGGCCGTCGCCCTGCCTGGTCGGCACCGCGGGTCCGACCGGCGATCTCTCGGCCCATTCGGACCAGATCCTTGCCGGATCCCCCACACCCTCGGCCTCGATCAGGTCCCCGACCCGGTGGACCTGCGCGATGACCTTGCCGAACAGGTCGTCCGGCTCCTCGGCGAGCGCGGTGTAGACGAGCACGCCATGTCTCTCGGTCTCGACCAGGTAGACCGGCAGGAACGCGTTACCCACCGCCGTGATGCGCAGGTCGGTCAGGAGTCCAGGCAGGTTGAACGCCGCCCGGTCCGGGTGGGCCGCCAGCTGCTGGAAGGCGGCGGGGTTGAACGGGGTCGCGTCGAAGAACGACAGGAACCTCGACCCGCCTCGCAGCCGTTCCGGGGGGACCTCCGGCGTCGGCAGGACGGTGACATTGCCGTGGTAGTAGGCACGCGGGAGAGCCCAGGACGTCCGCTGTTCGAACAGAAGCAGCAGGCGGCTCTCCTTCCACTCGTACCGGATATCTTTTTCCCAGGAACGCCGGCCGAGGCCGGTCAGCGTCAGCCGGTCCCCGTCGACGTGAACGTGGTCGATGATCCGGAGGAACTCGACGCACCGCTGGACCAGGCTCTCCGGCAGGGCGAGGAACCAGGCAACGTCGGCGAGCCGTTCGATGCGTCCTTCGGCGAGCGCGCGGACGACGAAGTGGTCGATGATCTCGTACGCCTGCTCGTCGCACACGCGCGCCGTGGTCTCCACCTGGTGAAGCGGCCAGAGGACCGGGAACAGGCGCAGCGGCCGGACTCCGGGGAGGGTGACGACGTGCTCGACGGCGCGGCGGGCCGGGTAGATGACCGGTCCCGAACCAGCCGTCACCCTGTTCCCGGTGTTTCCGAAGTCCGCGCTGGCGGCGGGGCTCACGGCTGGCCTCGCAGAAGCTTCTCGATCTCGGCCGACGGCCGGATCTCGCCGTGTTGCCGCAAGTGGCCCATCATGGTCTCCATCAGCTCGCGGAAGCCGGAATCAGTGGCGGAGCAGAGCGTCAGCAGATCGCCGACCATGACCAGCTGCCGCCTTGCCCGGGACACGGCGACGTTGATCCTGCGCAGTTCGGTGAGAAATCCGACCGAGCCCCTGCCGTTGCTTCGGGTGAAGCCGTAGACGATCAGGTCGCGTTCCCCGCCCTGGAACGAGTCGACCGTCCCGATGTTGTCCGCGACCTTCGCCGGGTCACCCAACGCTCCGCCTAGCAGCTCTCCGATTCGCCTCGCCTGCGCCTTGTAGGGCACGATGACCGCCCAGTCCCGGTACCAACCAACCGCTCGGCCCACCAGCAGGGCGATCAGCTCGGCCTCGAACGTGTTGATGTAGCCCGGTTGGCGCGCGGTCTCCCGCTCCGTGCGGCCTGGCGACTCCTCTCGCCGCTGACTCGACGGCCGATCGGAGGTGTCGATCATCGCGAAGGGTGCGCCGAACACCGGGTCGCCGCGGACGCCGTCATGCTTGGTCATCAGACGGCCCTGGTAGAAGGCACCGGAGACGAACCGGCCAAGCTCCTCCGGCATCCGCCGCTGGAGGTTGAGCTCGACGTAGTTGGCGCCCGTAGCCGCGGCGTCAGGTACCAGCAGCTCGAAGCCGCTGGCGCGCAGCAGGTCGCTTGTCCGCGCGACGACGTGCGGCGGGTGCTGGCCGTTCGCGCGCAGGCGGTCGGCCCACCCCCGCAGCTCCTCGTCCAGATATGGCGGGAGCTGGTGCTGGTCGCCGACCAGCACCGACCGGCGGGCCCGGACCATCGGCACGATCAGGTTCGGCGTCGAGATCTGGCCGGCCTCGTCGATCAGCGCGACGTCGAAGATCAGGCCGCTCAGCAGTGGGCTGGTGGCGGTGCCAATGCAGGTGGCGGCGACCACGTCGGCATAGCGCACCAGCTCACGTTGGATCTCCGCCTCGGTGTTCGCCGCCTGGGCATGCCATTCGTCGAGCAGCCTGGCCCGATCGGCCATGGTCTCGACCGCGTCGGCTGCCCAGGTCCGGAACCGTGCCCACTGTTCCTCGTCGGTCGGGTCGTCCTTCCAGATCCCGATCGCGGGTTCCGCGGCCGTCCGTACCGCGCTCCTGAGGATCTGGGCGGCCCGCTGGCATTCCTGGTAACACTCGCGGCGCGCGGCGACAAGACGGTCGCGTTCGCGCGGGAGGGCCGCATACGCGGGGCTGGCGGCGAGGAGCGCCGTCGCCTGCGCGTGGAGGGCCTCGACGGTCGCGGCCGCGTCGGTCGATGCCCGCTCGACGGCGGAGATATCGGCCCGCAGCGCCTCGACGTGTCGGCGCAGCCGCGCCAGGCACCAGCGCCGGAACCTGGCGAGAAGCCGCCACCAGGCAGGCGGGCCGGCGGGCGCGCCGGCCTCCCGTCGGGCCAGCTCGGTGACGGCGTGCTCCAGGTCCGCGCCGAGCTGGTGGCGCCGGGATGCCGAGCGGGCGAGCTGGTCGGCGGCGGCCCGGCGGGAGGCGGCGAGCGGCGGCGACACCGTCTCGACCGCCCGGTCCAGCGCTTCCTCGGCGGCGGCCAGCCCCGCCTCCGCGGCGGCCGCGGCGGCCAGCCGGTCGCCGAGGAAGGCGAGCCACCGTCCGAAGGTCTCCCCCTCCGCCGTAAAGCCGGCGAGCTTGCCGCGAGGCTCGGCGGCCGCGAGGATCCTCACCCTCACGGCCTCGGCCAGGTTGTCCACGCTGTGTTCCCGGGCCGTGGCGGTCATCGAGTGCTCCGCGCCGACCCGCACCACGTTGATCTCCGGTGGCAGGTTCTCCAGCACGTTGTCGACCGCGCGATTGGTGTGCGACGTCACCAGGACTCGGCGGCCCTGGGCGACCAGAGCGGTGACAATCTCCGCGATGGTCCGCGTCTTGCCGGTGCCGGGCGGCCCGAGCACGAGCAGAACGTCCGGCACTTCCAAAGCTCGGGCGAACGCGTCTTTCTGGTGATCGTCAAGGTCTCGGCGGGGGGCCGCACCGAGATCCGGCTGATAGGGGGCGTACACGCCGTCGACCAACGTGTACAGCAAGTTCGGATTGGCCGACCCGCCAGCGGCCAGGGTCTTGATGGCGTCCAGCTGCGCCTGGGAAACCCGGTCGCTGACCGATCGCCGCAGCTCGCCTGAAGGAGAGGGAATCCGCTGGAAGTCCACCGCCTTCTCGAACCGGACGACCAGCTCGCTGTTGTCGATCCTGACCACCGTGCCGCGCAGCCGGTCGCCGCCGATGTCGACAAGTTCCACCGGCGCGTTGACGGTGACACCGGCGCGTCCCGGTCGGACCAGAGTGAACGCGTAGACCCCGCGACCGGAGTGGCGTTCCTCCCGCGTGGACCGCACCTCTTGGTAGAGAAGCGGCGGCGCGGCGGTCTGCCGCGCGATCTCGATGTCCCGGTCCGCCTCGACCAGCTGACCGAGCACCTCGAGATACTCCCGGTGACGCTCGGGCAGCGACGACCGGACGGGCATGTCGGCCCGCGGTCCCAGCATCGACCAGTGGTAGGCGAGAATGTCCCAGTACGACGACCACCGCGGCGCGGCCGTCCCCGGCCTTCCCTGTATGTCCCGCACGTCGTGGAACGCGTGCCAGCCTGCCGGGCAGTGCAGCAACAGTGCGCCCAACGTGAGCTTGTCCTCTTGCCAGAAGGAACGCCGGGAGACGTAACCAAGTCTGTACGCATCGCCGTAGTTCGTCGGGTAGAGAAACGCGACGTATCGGCGGCCGTAGACGACGAGCCGCCCTTTGCCACCAGACTCAAGCCTGGCGGGCAGCGCGCCGTACGCCGACAGTTCCGTGAGTTCGGCGATGAACGCCAGCGGCGCCTGCCCGAGTTCATCGATCGCCCTGGCGGACGGGACAACGGCCAGCGGGCCAGGCAGGGTGACCCGAGCGCGGGTGCTGCTGGCCCCGGCTGCCGCGCCAGATCCCGGTGCCGGCCCGGTCACGGCGCATCCCTGGCGGATAGCCGCCGCCGGGCGGCGCGCAGGCCGCTCGCCAGGTCGAGAGCGGTCGGCCGCCGGGCCGGATCAGGGTGCATGGCGCGGTCGAGAAGGGCGGCCAGCTCCCCGTCCGGAACCTCGTCAGGATTCACCTCGGCCCGCTCGTCGACCGGCCGGGATGGAGGTGCCGGCGCAGGGAGGAACGCGATTGGATCATGGAGCGCCCCCGGCCTCGTTCGGACAGGGTCATCGGTGGGCGACCTCAGGAGGGGTGACGCGCCCGGTGGCTCGGGGATCGACATGCCCGTCCGTGGCGCGCCGAGCAGCGTGTCACGCACCAGCGTGGCGACCTGCCGTACGTCCAGGGCCCGCGCCTCACGGGTCGACCGGAGCTCAGTCCCGAGCGCGGCGCCGGTGGCGGGCAGACCGAAACCGGCATAGCCGAGATCCCGTGGCAGCGCGCGCCGGCGCCTGTCCGTCACGAGGACCGTATCCGCGCTCAGCGCGCCGTGTGCCTGTCCGCGGCGGTGCAGAACCGCCAGGATCCCCGCCAGCTCGACGGCCTGCCCGAGCATCGCGGCGGCGGCGATCCGGTCGGTGGCCAGCCGAGCGGTCGCCTGCCCCGCCGCGCCGCGGTGCACCGTTCGCCAGGTCGGTGCGTGGGCGACGGTGCTCACCAGCGTCAGCCGTCCGCCTGACTCTCTCGTCAGCTCCCCGAGCAGGCGAGGCAGACCGGACTCGCCGCCGAGCGCGTCAAGAAGGCTGGCCTGGGCGGTGAGCCCGGCCCGCACGGCCCTGGCCGCGGGACTGTCCCGGCGGACGTGGAGCTGACGTATCCAGACCCGGCGCGGCGAGGGCTCGATCTCCTCCGCCACCGCTCCCCGCAGGATCCACGCGCCGTCCGGCGCCATAACCGCCTCCACTGGGGCGTGGAGCAGGTAGCGGCGCGCTCCGACAGGCAGCTCCGACCCGCCGGTCCAGGCTTCCGACCCGGGCGGCGCGGCGGCGTCCGCCCTGGTTCGCAGCAGCGTTGGCTGCCCGTCCGCCCGGGGACCGTCCCTCTGCTGGATGATCTGCCCGTAGTTGACGCCGACCGCCGTACCGCCCGGCGCGAACACGGCCCCGATCTGGTTCCCACCCGCGGCGGGCGAATCTTCTCTCGGGTCCGAGGACGGGGTGATGCCGGCTGACACAGCTGGGCCGGCCGGGCCAGCCTGGGAGCTCTCCGGGAACGGTGGCGGGCTGACTGGCTTCGCCCGCGCGCCGCTGACGGCGAGCTCGGCGAACTTGAGCAGGTCGGCACGCGCCTTGTCCGGTGCCATGCCGAACAGGTCGAACGACACAACCTGACCGAGTACCCCTGGTCGGCGGCACTCCTCGACCCGGGCGACGAGCAACGTGCGCCTCGCCCCGGTCGGGTCCGCTTTCCACGCCGCCTGCCACTCCGCCGATCCAAATGCCGACTGGGTATACGCCTCCGACAGCACGGCGACTGTCCGGACCGACTGCGTCACCGCCTCCATCAGGCCGACCAACCAGTTGGTTCCCGGCACGAGATCCCACGCCTGAATCAGGACCCGGTAACCGGCCGCCTCCAACGTCCAGGCGATCCATTCCGCCCACGCCTCGTCGACGCGGGTGTAGGACACGAAGAAGTCCCAGCGAGCCTCATCGACCTCCGCCGCCACGCCGGCCCCATCCCCGTCCGCCAGTCACGTGAATGGCGTGCAACCGTCACACACCGCACCAACCGTGCGAATCATAGCTGGGACCGTCGCAGTCAGCCGTCGCAATGGTCCGCGCCGGCAACCGGGGATGGCGGTGTGGTGTGTGGCCGTGCTGTGCGGCCGCCGCGCCCGCTGACCAGGCATGCCTGGTCAGCGATGGTCGATGGTGATGTTGCCGTCGGCGACGTCGACGTCGATCGTCACCGCCGCGCCCGTGGCGCCGTCCGGCGGCAGGATCGTCTGGCTGGTCCCGGCCCCGCGCCGCCGGTCGCCCCAGCCACGGTCACCTTCGGTGAAGGAGCCGGCGCCGTCGACCGTGACGTCGCCCAGATGCACGTCGGCCTTGACGGTCGCGTTCATCGCCTCCGGCAGGAGCAGCCGGACCTGTCCCGCGCCGAGGGTGACATGGATGTCCTGGGCCGGCCCCGGCGTGACGTGACGCAGGTCGAGCACGCTCTGGCCGAAGGCAAGCCGGTAGTCGCCCCGCAGGTCGGCGGCCGCGACCGGCGTCCAGACCCGCTGTCCGACCCCGTCATGCAGGCTCGCCCGCGTCCCGCCGAACGCGGCGGTGCCGAGTGCCGCGACCACCAGCAGCGGGAGCAACGACCATGGGGTGCGGCGCAGCACCGCGCCCAGCAGCAACGTGACCAGGGCGATCCCGCCGATGACCCAGAAGTAGACCGGTAGCCAGATTCCCACGAGGGCATCGGTCACGCCGAGGACGGTCAGCGTCGCCACCAGTGTCGTGAGCGCCGCCACCCGCAGCGGCCAGGACCGCCGGCGCCGTGCGCGCGCCGCCTGCCGAGCCTCGCTCAGCCAGGCCCGCGCCTCGCCGGTCCAGGCAGGCGGCACGGCAGCCGGGCCCTTGTCGAGGCGCACGGCCGTCGCCTCGCCCGAGGCAGTTGCCTCGCCCGAGGCCGGCGGTCCGGTGGGTCTCTCCCCCGGGGCCAGGGACCCGGACGGCGCCATCGAAGCGGGACGGCGCCAGCCGCCGTCCCTGGTCCCGATGAGCAGCAGCGGCACGACGACCAGCACGAGCAGGGGCCACACCGGGTGCGGCGACCACCAGCTGAAGGCGACACCCCACAGCAGGAGGCCGCCGGCCACGGCCACCAGCCACGGCGGGATGTGGTGTCGACGCAGGCCGTCGACCCAGCCGTCGACGGGTGCGTGTTCGGTGCCCTCGGCCGGGATGACCGCCCACGCGACCGCATAGGCGAGCACGCCGGCGCCGCCGAAGAACGCGGACACGGCGAACAGGACTCGGAACAGCACCGGGTCGACGCCGGCGTACTCGCCGAGCCCGCCGGCGATGCCGGCGCCGACGCGATCGGTGGCGCTGCGACGTAGCCGGCGCCGCGGCGCCGCGGACGCCGTGGGCGGTGCGGACGCCGTGGGCGGTGCCACGGGGGTTTCGGGATCTGTGGTCATAGTGGCTATACGTTGCGGGCCGCGGGGCGCCAGCGCATCGGGTGAACCCCTGATTTCGACCCTGAGCCCGCGTCTGGGGGCAACTCCTGATACCAGGCGGCGGCCTGAGCCGGAATCATGGCTCTGTGACCCGGAGCCTGCCCACCACCCGCGTTCTCTACCGGCGTCCGGACGTGGGCTGGGCCGGCGGTGTCATCGCGGGGATCGCGCTGCACACGGGCCTGCGTCGCCGGGCGGTCGCCCTGGTCTTCCTCGCCCTGGCGGTCAGTGGCGGCCTTGGCATCGCGCTCTACGCGACCTACTGGATCGTGTTGCCCACCCCGGAGGGCGCCCGGCGCTCGCGGCTGCCGCGTCCCGTCGAGTTCGCGCTGCTCGCCGTGGTCGTGCTCGCGGCCACCGCGCTGCTCGCCACCAGGGTCGCCGGCGCCACGCTGTTCGTGCCGACCCTGCTGGCCTGCATCGGCGGCGCGACGATCTGGCGCCAGGCGGCCGGCCCGGACCGCGAGCGCTGGCTGCGGGTCTCGCGCAGCACGGTCGGCGCACCGCCCGCCGACCGGATGGGACGGCTGCGCCTGGCCGTCGGGGCTGTCCTGGTGTTCGCCGGGGGTGTCCTCGTCCTGCACCGGGCGAACGTGAACGCCCTCCGGGACGGGCTGTGGGCGACGGGAGTGACCGCGGTCGGCCTGGCCCTCCTCGGCGGGCCCTGGTGGATCCGGCTGACGTCCCAGCTTGGCGCGGAGCGCGCCGAACGGATCCGCGGCCAGGAGCGCGCCGACATAGCGGCACACCTGCACGACTCCGTCCTGCAGACCCTCGCCCTCATCCAGCGCAACGCGGATTCGCCACGTGAGGTGACCCGCCTCGCGCGCGGGCAGGAACGCGAGCTGCGCGGCCTGCTCTACGGGACGCGCGCCGCGGGCGGCCAGCTTGGCGACGAGCTGCGCACGGCCGCCGCCGAGGTCGAGGACGCGTACGCGGTCAGGGTGGACGTCGTCGTGGTCGGTGATCTCGTCCTGGACGACGCGCTGGCGGCGGCCTGCGCCGCGGCCCGCGAGGCGATGGTCAACGCCGCGAGGCATTCCGGGGCCACGGACGTCTCGCTGTACGCCGAGGTCGAGACCGACGCCGTCAGCGTCTTCGTCAGGGATCGCGGGATCGGCTTCGAGCCGGACGCGGTCGCCGAGGACCGGCAGGGCGTGCGCGGCTCGATCATCGGCCGCGTCGAGCGCAACGGCGGGACGGTCTCGATCCGCAGCAGCCCTGGCGGTGGAACGGAAGTAGCGATAAGGATGCGGCGATGACGACGGTCTATCTGGTCGACGACCACGCCATGTTCCGGGCGGGCGTCCGCGCCGAGCTCGGCGGGCGGGTCGAGGTCGTCGGCGAGGCGGCGACGCCCGCCGACGCCGTCGCGGGCATCGTGGCGAGCAGGCCGCAGGTCGTCCTGCTCGACGTGCACATGCCGGACGGAGGCGGTCTCGCCGTCCTGCGGCAGGTGGGCGAACGCCTGCCGGCCACGCGCTTCCTGGCGCTCTCCGTCTCGGACGCGGCCGAGGACGTCATCGCGCTGATCCGCGCGGGCGCCCGTGGCTATGTCACCAAGACGATCTCCGCCGATGATCTTGCAGACGCCGTCGAGCGGGTGGCGGGCGGGGACGTCGTGTTCAGCCCGCTGCTGGCGGGCTTCGTCCTGGACGCCTTCCGGGACGCCCCGGCCGCGCCGTCCGTCGCGGCGGCCGCCACCGACGCGGACTTCGACCAGCTCACGCCGCGTGAGCGTGAGGTACTGCGGCTGTTGGCCCGCGGGTACGCCTACAAGGAGATCGCGGCCGAGCTGTTCATCTCGGTCAAGACCGTCGAGACGCACGCGTCCAACGTCCTGCGCAAGCTGCGGCTGTCCAGCCGCCATCAGCTCACCCGCTGGGCGGCCGACCGCCGGATCACCTAGCGCGCCGCGGGGGGGGGGGCCCCCGGGGGGGGGGGGCCCCCCCCCCCCCCCCCCCGCCCGGGCCCCCCCCCCCCATAACCGGGGGGGCCCCCCCGTGGGGGGGGGTCCCCCGCCGCGGCACCCGACGGGCGCTGAACGCCCTCCCATTTCACGGTTGTGTGGGTGAGACGCGTTCAGCGTGGGACGCGCCGACGGCTGGTGGTGCGGCGTCGGCTGGTGTGGCTGCGGCGACGGCTGGTGGGCCGGTAGATCAGTAGAAGAATGATCGCACCGATGATGGAGCCGATGACGCCGGACGGCTGCAGGGCGCCCTCGCTGAGGTCCTTGTCGAAAAGAACGTAACCCAGGAATCCGCCGATGAACGAGCCGACGACACCCAGGAGAATCGTCGTCGGAACTCCCATCGGGTCAGGTCCGGGCACGAGAAGACGCGCGACCGCGCCGGCGATGAGACCGAGCACAATCCAGGAGATGATGGTCACGAGCACGGGATCCTCCAGGTGGGAAACCATCTTCGGCGATCATCCGTCGTGTTATCGGGAGCTTTACCCCACCGGCCCCGCGGCTCAAACAAAGAAATTTGCGCATACCACCATCAGCACCTTGGCATGCGCCCCCCGAAACCCACACACCCACATTGACGCCAGGATGAAATCAGCACGTCACCTTATGTAGTGGATTCGGATCATCGAGTAGACCCCGACTACCTCGCGTGTTCGATGGCGACCTCCAGGCCACCAGCGGTCCCGGAGGTCAAGACCGCGCGGCTTGGCCCACGGGGGCGCGCCCGGCGTCACTCTCCCCGGCGACGAGCTGGTGGACGAGGCGCATCTTGTCCAGCGCGTGGGGCGGGAGAACGAACGGATAGAGGTCCGGGTGACCCATGGATCTGTTGATCATATTGAGTGACCAGGCCAGCGGCAGCCACAGTTCGATGATGCGTCTGAACCCGACGTCGCCGACGAGCGGAGCCGCCAGGGTGGCACCGGCGGGAGCGAAGCCGAACGCGGCGGCGGTATCGAGAGTGTCGCGGATATGGAGGTAGTGCGCGAAGGTCTCGGCCCAGTCCTCGGCTGGGTGCATGGTGGCGTAGGCGGAGACGTAGGTATCCTGCCAGCCGTTTGGCGGGCCCTTTTGGTAATGCCGGTCCAGGGCGGCCTGATAGTCGGCGTCGGGGTCGCCGAACAGCGTTGTGAACCGTTCCTTGCCGTCGCCGCTGTCGGTGAGGACCGTGAAGTAGTAGTGACCGACCTCGTGCCGGAAGTGGCCGAGCAGGGTGCGGTAGGGCTCGGCCATCGACACACGCAACTGCTCGCGGTGCACATCGTCGCCCTCGGCCAGGTCCAGGGTGATCACCCCGTTGGCATGGCCAGTGACGACATGCTCATGGCTACTGGAGAGCAGGTCGAAACACAGTCCGGTCTCGGGGTTGACGTCCCGCCCTCGAAGCGGGAGGCCCAGCTCGGTCAGCTCGAACACCAGCCGCCGTTTGGCCGCTTCGGCCTCGGCGAAGTCCGGCAGCGCGTCCCGATCGGTATCGGCGGGCCGTGTGCGGGTCAGCGCACACGACCTACACAGTCCGGACGGGCGCTCAACTGGAGCAAGCCAGTTACAGGCGGCAACGCCAACGTTCGCGCACCTGGACGCTCCACCGCCCTCGGCGCGGGCCCCCTCGGCGGTCAGGATGGCGAACGAGCGCGCGTCGAGGTCGAAGCCGATGCTGCTGTGGCAGCCCAGGCAGCGCGAGTTCTCGAACGTCAGCTGCTGCCCGCACCTCGGGCACGCGAAATCACGCATGGCCGATGTCTCTCAGCAACGAACGACGCCGAGCGGCTCGTGCCACGGCCTTAGGCCGCGATGCCGCGTCATAGATCACCTGGTCAGTGTGTCACCACGATGCAGCGCGCCAACCCAGGAGCCCTTTCACGCACGCGACCGCGATGGTGAGGCCGCTCTTCGCCCGTCCCCGCACTCCCATCCCGCTGTGACGGACCACGGCCGCGGCCGCTGGCAGTGGCTCCCCGGGTGAGGCCTGCTCATCAGGTGCCATGGGAAATCCGGTGGAAGGCTCCGGAGCGGCGCTGTTACCGTCCAGCCGTGTACCTGGACCCGTCGGACGAGAACGCCCGACTGTTCTTCGCCCGCGGCATCGAGGGTCCGCTGACGATGCTGAACCTGCTCCGGTTCCGCGACTGGGCCGACTACTCGGCTCACCCGGACCTCGCGCCCCCGGAGCGGATCTCCGGCTCCGCCGCCTACGACCGCTACGTCCGGCACACCCTGCCGTACCTGGCGGCCAGCGGCGGTTCGGTCGAGTTCTTCGGCACCGGTGGTCACCCGTTCGTCGGTCCGACCGACGAACGGTGGGACCTCGCCATGCTGATCCGCCAGGCCAGCGTGGCCGACTTCCTCGCGTTCGCCTCGAACGAGGGCTACGTCGCCGGCATCGGCCACCGGACGGCCGCGCTGGTGGATTCCCGACTGATCCCGCTGGTCGACCGCCCCCTGCCCTGACCAGCGAAACTGTGTTCCTGCGCCCTTCAGGGTACGTCGCGGCGCCGGTCGAAGATCGCCAAGGTTTCCGGAGAGCGACGGGTAGGACGCTGTCGACGTCAGCCCTTGCCGCTCAGGATGCAGAACTCGTTGCCGGCCGGGTCCGCGAGCACCACCCACGACTCTTCGCCCGTCTGCCCGACGTCCGCTCGCGTGGCCCCGAGGGCCAGCAGCCGCTCGACCTCGGCCCGCTGTTCGTCGGGCGACGACGGGGTCAGGTCGAGATGCAGCCGGTTCTTGACGGTCTTGGCCTCGGGCACCAGGCCGAACAGCAGCTTCACCGAGCTGTCCGGCGAGACGACGATCCACTCGCCGTCCTGGTCGGACTCGGCGCTGACGCCGAAGACGTCGGCCCAGAAACTAGCGACCGGGGCCGGGTCGGCGCAGTCGACCACAAGCCACTTCCAGCTGAGTGCCACGTTGAACCTCCTCGCTACCGCCTGATCCAGCGGATTGACGGACGTTGGATACCCAGGTCCCGCCAGGAATCACGTCGGTGTCCCAGCGGCCGCGGCGCGGACGGGCGCCAAGTCACCGACGGCCGCTCCGCGTGCGGGCGACAGCGCGCCGAAATCCCTGGATCGGATCATCAGACTCCGCGCGCGATGGCAGGTCATCGGCGCGCCTCAAAGGGATTTTCACACCTCGTTGCCGCCCGTTCGAAGCGTTCGCGGGCACCAGGCCGGTCGGCATCAGGAGTTGGCCAGGTCCGCGATCGCTTGGAGGTCAGGGCCGTTGGTCCAGGACCGGGGGTCGGGTGTCGCGGACGCGCAGGCCGTTGAGGAAGAGGTCGACGGCGTGCTGGAGGTGCGCCTCCTCGACCTCGGGCGTCCGGTGGATGCCGTAGGCGGCGAGCCAGGCTGGCATGGCGCCGACCATGGCGAAGAACTGCTCGGCGGCGATCTCGACGTCGCGGACGACGATGGCGCCGCCGCGCTCGTGCCTGCGCAGCAGATCCATGATCACCTGGATGCGCGGGGTCCAGGTGATGGCCCGGGAACTGGCCGCGAAGTCGGGGAACCGGGCGGACTCGGCGATCGCCATCCGGCTGAGCCGGACCAGGTCCGGGTCGACGGACCGGGCCAGGATGGCACGCGCGATCATCTCCAGGCTGGCGGCGAGGTCGTCCGGCAGCGGTTCCAGCGCCTGTTCGTCGCGTTCCAGCCGCGTCAGCGCCCACGAGCTCACGGCGACGAACAGGGCGCGCTTGTCGGGGTAACGGGCGTAGAGGGTGCCCTTGGTGACACCCGCGGCCTGCGCCACCGCCTCCATGGTGGTGCGGTCGTATCCGTTCTCCAGGAAGATGTCGACCGCCGCCCGCCGGATCCGGTCGGTCAGTTGGGCCGCCTGCGTCGACGTCGGCCGTCCCGAGCGGGAGCGCTCCTTACCCACCTCGGATCCCGCCTCGGACGCCACCCGACAACCCTACGGTTCCGTCCGTTTCAGGTGACCGGCGTGCGCCGCCGCGGCACGCACGCCGAACCAGCCCATGAAAGCCCCGGCCGCGTGCGGCGGCGTACGGCGGTGCCTGCTCGAACTGGGCCAGCGGCCCTGGCACCCGCCTCGGGCCGGTTGACCTAAATCGTACGGCGCCGTATGGTTCTAAAACCGGACGGTACCGTACGATTATGGCCGCCCTCCCTGGCCGCGGTCGACTCGGAGGCAGATCGATGGCGCACTTCCCCAAGCCCAGCGAGGGCAGCTGGACCGAGCACTTCCCGAGCCTCGGCACCGGCCCCGTCTCGTTCGAGGACTCGATCTCGCCCGAGTACTACGAGCTGGAGCGCAAGGCGATCTTCGGCCACACCTGGCTGAACGTCGGCCGCGTCGAGCAGATCCCGAAGACCGGGAACTACTTCACCAAGGAGATCCACGCCGCCCGCACCTCGGTGATCGTCGTCCGGGACACCGCCGGCGAGGTCCGCGCGTTCCACAACATCTGCCGCCACCGGGGCAACAAGCTGGTCTGGCAGGAGAACCCTGGCGTGGAGGTCAGCGGCACGGCCCGGCAGTTCATCTGCAAGTACCACGCCTGGCGCTACGGCCTCGACGGCGCGTGCACGTTCGTGCAGCAGGAGTCGGAGTTCTTCGACCTCGACAAGGCGACGCTGGGGCTCGTCCCGGTGCGCTGCGAGGTGTGGGAGGGCTTCATCTTCGTCAACCTCGACGACAGCGGCTCCACGTCCGTGCGCGAGTACCTCGGCCGTTTCGGGAAGGGCCTTGAGGGCTACCCGTTCGGCGAGATGACGCAGACCTGGAAGTACCGCGCCGAGGTCGGGGCGAACTGGAAGCTCTACATCGACGCGTTCGCCGAGTTCTACCACGCCCCCGTCCTGCACGGGAAACAGTACGTGAGCGCCGAGTCACGCAAGATCCAGAGCTACGGCTACGAGGGCCTGCACTACGACATCGACGGCATCCACTCGATGCAGTCCGCCTGGGGCGGGATGTCGCCGCCGAAGGACCTCAGCATGGTCAAGCCGATCGACCGCGAGCTGCGCAGCGGCAACTTCGGCCCCTGGGACCGCCCCGACCTGGCCGCCCTCCGCGAGCTGCCGCCGGGGCTCAACCCGGGCCGCCACCGCCAGTGGGGCCTGGACTCCTACGTCTTCTTCCCGAACTTCATGATGGTCGTGTGGGCGCCGGGCTGGTACCTCACGTACCACTACTGGCCGACGGCCTACAACAAGCACATCTTCGAGGGCACGCTCTACTTCGTCCCGCCGAAGAACGCCACCGAGCGGATGCGCCAGGAACTGGCCGCGGTCACCTTCAAGGAGTTCGGCCTCCAGGACTCCAATACCCTGGAGGCCACTCAGACGATGCTCGAGTCCCGCACCGTCACACAGTTCCCGATCAACGACCAGGAGATCCTCATCCGGCATCTGCACAAGACCGCGGCGGAATACGTGGCCGCCCACCAGGCAAAGCGTTAGCCGATACGCTCCGTCCGAACGAGACACGCTGAACGGAAGAGGAAGCAGATGCTCGGGAACCTGGTCGGCAAGGTCGCGATCGTGACGGGCGGCGCCTCCGGAATCGGCCGGGCGTGCGCCCTGCGCCTGGCCGAGGACGGAGCCGCCGTCGCTGTGCTCGACCTCAACGAGGCCGACGCGAAGGCGGTCGCGGACGAGATCCAGGCCGCGGGCGGCGCCGCGCTCGCGGTCGCCGCCGACGTCGCGGACGCCGAGAGCGTCACTCGCGCCGTGGCCGCGGCCCGCGCCCGGTTCGGACCGGTCACGATCCTGGTGAACTCGGCCGGCAAGACCGGCGCGAAGCGGTTCATGGACATCACCCTCGCGCAGTGGACGTCGATCCTGACGGTCAACCTGACCGGAACGTTCCTCTGCTGCCAGGCGGTCGCCCCGGACATGACCGAGGCCGGCTGGGGCCGGATCGTGAACATCTCCTCGTCCAGCGCCCAGGGCGGCCAGCCGTTCATGACCCACTACGTCGCGTCCAAGGGCGGCGTCATCGCCTTCACCAAGGCGCTCGCGCTCGAGCTCGGCCCAAGCGGCATCACGGTGAACACGATCCCGCCGGGGTTCGTCGACACACCGATGCTGCGCGGCGAAGAGGCCCGCGGCCGGTGGGGCTCGAACACCGCCGAGGACCTCGTCGCCGCCACACCCGTGCGCCGGATGGGCAAGCCCGAGGACATCGCCGCGGCCTGTTCGTTCCTGGCCTCGGACGAGGCCGGCTACATCACCGGCCAGGTCCTCGGCGTCAACGGCGGTCGCAACACCTAAGAGCCGGGTCTCGTCAGGGGTCCACTTCCGGGGTCATGAGTCCGTGTTCAGCCGGCAGTCAGCGGGCGGCAGGTGGACCGCTCAGATCTGGCTGGCGGCGCACAGGCGCGACCAGTTCTCGCGGGTCGCGTCGTCGTTGGGGAAGAACGACTCCAGCCGGAGCTCCTGCGCGGTGACGTCGATCGGCGTGCCGATCGTGGACACCACGGAGAACAGGTTGAGCGGCGTGCCGTCCACCTCGAACCGCACGTCGACGACAGGAGCCGCCTCCAACCCCGGTTCCGGGGCGGCCAGCAGCGCGGCGACGTCGGACCTTGCTCGCAGCCCGCGCACCAGCTCGGCGGTCCGGTCGTCCAGCACTCCGCCCACGGCTTCGCGACGCGCGCGTTCCAGCAGGTGCGGGACGACGCTGTTCCAGTTCCGGATCGCCCGTCGGACCGGCCCAGGTTCGATGACCATCCGGAGCACGTTGGCCGGCTCAGGCACCGGCTCGGGCGCGCACAACCGCCCGAACAGCAGCTGGGCGCCCTGGTTGGCCCGCAGCACATCCCAGCCTCGGCTCAGCACCACGGCCGGCAGCGGATCATGCTGGTCGAGCATCACCGCCAACGCCGCGCTCACCTGGCGCAGCCCAGGACTGTCCAACGGCTCGTCGGCGTACGACGGCGCGTAGCCACCAGCCAGCAGCAGAAGATTGCGGTCGCGCAGCGGAATGTCGAGCGTGCGGGCCAACCGCTCGATCATCTGGCGGCTGGGCTGGGCCCGGCCGCTCTCGACGAAGCTCATGTAGCGGGGAGTGCTTCCCGCCGCGACCGCCAGGTCCAACTGGCTGAACCGGCGAAGACTCCGCCAGTGGCGGAGCTGATCACCGAGCGCCGAACCCGGCCGCGACGTGGAGCTCGCCAGCACCATGTCCCGGACGCTAGCCGGTCACCGACATCGAATCCCTTCCCTGCCAGGGAATCGCGCCGCCACCAGCGGAGCCGGGAGTCTGCACGGCAGCCGCCGGCAGTCGGCGGCACTTAGGAGAGGCGACGATGAAGCTCACCGTCCACACCGCCGAGTCCGCTCCCGCCGAAGCCGCGGCCCTGCTGCGCGGCATCGCGGACGACCTCGGCGTCGTCCCCAACATGGCCGCCGCGATGGCCAGCTCCCCGGCGCTGCTCGCCGGATTCGACGGGCTGCGCCGCGCCCTCGGAACGGCCCGGCTTCCGCGGCAGGAACGTGAGATCGCCGGTCTCGCCGTGGGCGTCGCCGTCGATAACGCCTATGGCGTCGCCTTCCACTCGACGATGCTCGACCAGCTCGGCGCCGGCGCCTCCGATGTGGACGCGATGCGAGGCGGCCGCGAGCCAGACCAGCCACGCGCCGCCGCTGTCTACGCACTCGCCCGCTCCATCGCGCTCGGGCGCGGCAAGGTCGACGACACGGTTCTGGACCGCGCCTCGTCGGTCGGCCTCGACGACAGCCTGATCCTCGACATCGTCCTCGAATGCGCTCTCGCGAGCCTCGTCGGCACCGTCGACAACCTCGCCGACCGGGTCGAGATCGACGGTTTCCTGCACGCCCGAGCGCGCTAGCCCGCCGTCGGGCCTCCCCCGTCAGGCCAGACCGGGCACTCCACGCTTTGATCAGCTCGTGGACAACGCTGCCGCCTTGAGTCACCTCCCGGCCGGCCGTTCATCTGCCGGGCGGCCGGGCGGCCGAGGGCGGGCCTCTGTGCTCGTCAGCCGTTGAGGGAGCCGTAGCGGTGACTGTCAATCCCTCGTAACCGTGGAGGGTTGAACGGCCCAGAAGGTGATCTTTCCGAGTCTCTGATCCTCCTTAGGGGTGATGTTGTGTGGGCGCCGCACGTCTGCGGCGGGGCAGCGAGGTTTCCCTGGAAGCGTGGAGAAGATCGGCTGGGGCAGGGCCGGGTCTGATGTTGGTGGCTGTGGGTGGGTGTACCCGGCCCAGCCCACGCGTCGTCAAAGACGCTTGACGCCTCGGGGGGCGTCAATCTATTTTGACGGTATGAGCGAGGCGGTGACGCGAGGTAGCCAGATGGTGGAGGCGGCGGGTGATCCTGATCCGGCGACCGGTCTGGCCGCGGTGGCGGCGTTGCGGGGCCTGGTGGAGGTGCTGGAGGAGTTGCAGGTCGACAACGCCCGTGCCCAGGGCTGGTCGTGGCGTGACATCGCCCGGGTCCTCGGCGTGACCAAGCAGGCGATGCACTACAAGCATGCCGGCCGGCTGCGGGGGCGGGACTGATGGCGCAGATGGCGGGGCGGCCCTCGGGTGCCAGTCTGGAGATCAGGCGGTTGGCGGAGGCCGAACGTGACCGCCTGGGCCATCCGTATCTCGGTGATGAGCATCTGTTGCTCGGGGTGCTCGCGCACGCGGCGAACCCAGCCGCGACGATGCTGCACGAACGCGGACTGGACCTGGCAACCGCGCGGACCCAGATCGCGCGGATCGTGGCGGACTCCGGGCCGCTGGCCCGGGACGACGCCGCGCTGTTGCGGGAGTTCGGCGTGGACGTGACCCAGATGCGCCGCCAGCTGGAATCGACGTTCGGGACACTCGCGGTCCACGACGCCGCCCGGCGGGTACGCCGACGGCCATGGTGGCGCGGGCGGGCCTCCCACAACCCGCTGTGCGGGCCCTTCTATCTGATCAAGCGGGCGCAGCTCGTTGCCTGCACCACCGCGGGCGCGCGTGGCGAGGCGGAGATCCGCCCCGAACACCTGCTCTATGGTGTGCTGCGCGTCGCGCGTGACCCACTCGGCTCCGGGCTGGGCCGACGCGGGCGTCGCGACGCCGCGCGCCTGGGACTGCCGGTCGGCGCGGCCCATCCGGTCCGGCTGCTGCTAACCGGCCAGGGCATCGACCTCGACCAGCTCGGCGAGGATCTGCTCGGCAGCCTCGCGGCGACCTGATCGGATGAAAGGCGGGCCCACATGACGACGCCAGTAGCGGCCACGGCGTCAGACGCCGCCGAACCGCTGGAGTGCTGGTGCTGCGCTGGCACCTATCAAGAGCCTGACCTGGTCCGGCTCGGGCGCCATCCCGAGGTCGGGGTCTGCCTGGCCTGCGCGCACTTCCTGCATCAGCAAGCCCGCGGCCGTGAGGACGCACGACGCCCCTCACCCGCCGCCCGCCTACGCGACGGGCTACGGGCCGGCCGGCGGCTGGTCATCCGGCGCCGATGGCATCAGAACCCCGTCATCGGCCGGCCGCTGCGCTGGCTGGGCCGCCGCCTGCCCTAGCATTCCCGTCACCCGTGGCCACGGGTGACGGGATGGCCACCAAGCCGTGGAGATCACCGTCGGTCCAGATGCCGTCAGCGCGCCCTACGCCGGGTCTTGATCGCCGACCGCCGGGGGCCTCTGAGGGCCGGCCGGCAGGTCAAGCGCCGCGCGGAGCTGGGCCGGCGACGGGATCCCGACCAGCCGGCCGGTCTCGTCGCGGTAGAGCCGACACGACAGGCTCGCCGAACGACCCGGCCCAGCAAAGGGGTCGACACCGTCGACGAGCAAGGTGGGCGATCCACTCATACCCACCTCCGCCGCCAGATCCTCGCTATCGACCACACGGACGGTGACGACATCGCCGGCGCCGACCAGGCGACCGAGCCGCTCCTGAAGCGTCGTGACGTGCGGGCAGCCCGGGACGTGCAGAATCGTCAACCTCATCGGTGGTCTCCCTCCCCGGGTCCATGATGTCCTCGGCGCGACCCGGGTTCCCATCGCCGTGCGCTCGGGCGAGCCGAGCGAGGACCGGTCCCGACAAAGCCGCCACGGGCAGACGGGCGTGCGTACCGGTCCTGCGCCACGGTCGCCTGCGCTGGGAGGAGCCTCGATGAGGACCTGGCTCCTGCTCCCGCATGCAGAGCCATGTGGCCTGGCTATGGGGGTGGGCGGAGTTGGGCGGTGCGGCGGGTGAGGTAGTGCTGTTCGGGCAGGCTGGCGGTCATCTGGGCGGCTCGTTGGTAGGACTCTCGGGCGGCGTCGGGGTCGCCTGCCTGTTCGAGGAGGTGGGCGCGGACGGCTTCGAGGCGGTGGCTGTGGGTGAGCCGGTCGTCGGTGTCGAGGGCGCCGAGGGCGGTGAGGCCGGCGGTCGGGCCGTGGACCATGGCGAGGGCGACGGCGCGACTCAGAGTGACGACAGGTCCGGGTGCGACCTGGGCGAGCACGTCGTAGAGGGCGAGGATCTGCGGCCAGTCGGTGTCGGCGGCGGTCGGGGCCTCGTCGTGGAGAGCGGCGATGGCGGCCTGGATCTGGTACTGGCCGATCGGTCCGGTGCCCAGGGTGCGGGTGAGCAACGTCTGCCCTTCGGTGATCGCCGCTCGGTCCCACAGGTCCCTGTGCTGGTCGGCCAGGGGCATGAGGAAGCCGTCGCGGTCGGTTCGCGCGGCGCGGCGGGCATCGGTGAGCAGCATCAATGCCAGCAGCCCGGCGACCTCACCCTCGTGGGGTAGCAGCCCGTGCAGCAGGCGGGTGAGCCGGATCGCTTCGGCGGTCAGGTCGACCCGGGTCAGTTCCGGTCCCGAGGTGGTGGTGTAGCCCTCGTTGAAGATCAGGTACAGCACGTGCAGGACCACGGCGAGCCGGCTGGCGCGGTCGGCGGATGTGGGCAGGTCGAACCGGGCGCCGGTGTCGCGGATGCGCTGTTTGGCCCGGCTGATCCGCCGTGCCATGGTGGCCTCCGGCATGAGGAACGCCGAGGCGATCTGCGCGGTGCTGAGGCCACCGACCGCGCGGAGGGTGAGGGCGAGCTGTGACGGCTGCGACAGCGCCGGGTGGCAGCACAGGAACAGCAGGACGAGCGTGTCGTCGGGTCCAGCGGCAAGCGGCGGGTGGGTGGGGTCGAGCGCGGCCGTTGCCTCGCGGCGGCGTCGGGCGCTGTCGCTGCGCCAGTGGTCGACCAGCATTCGGGTGGCGACGGTGGTCAGCCACGCTTGAGGCCGGTCCGGGATGCCCTCGGTGGGCCATTGCACGGTCGCGGCGAGCATCGCTTCCTGGACCGCGTCCTCGCAGGCGTCGAACTGACCGTGGCGGCGCACGAGCGCGCCGAGGACCCGCGGCGCCAGGTCGCGCAGCAGGTCCCCGAACGGCTCGCCCACGATCGCTCGCCTCACATCTGCTGGGGCGGCTCGTCCATGATCCGCCGGATCTCCATCGGGTACTCGGTGACCGCGACGACCTCCGAGGCGATCTCGACCGCCCGCTCGTAGCTGCCTTCGATGACCCAGTACCCGGCGAGGGATTCCTTGATCTCGGCGAACGGGCCGTCGGTCGGCGTGGGGGCGCCGTCGGTGAACCGCACAGTCGTGGCCTGGGTCGGGTCGGTCAGGTGCCGGCTTTCGACCACCTCACCGGACTCACGCAGCTCACGGTCCATCCGCATCATCGTGGCCTGCATCTCGGTGATCCACTCCGGGCTCCGGTCGGCCAGCGAGGTGCCCAGACCACCGAACATCATGATCATGTACTTCATCGGTCTCTCCGTCCGTCAGGCGCCCGGTCGTGGGCGCTGGCTCCCGGTCGGAGCAGGCCAGCCGGATCTGGACATCCCCGCGCAAGATTCTTGTCTCCGCGGTCCCGAGAAGCGTCGAGGTCGATGTCTTCAGCCACCGCCGGGGCTCGGTAGCCAGGTGTGCCTCCAGACGGCCGCGCCCGCTGTTCCTGGGCGGTGGACGGGCGAGTTCGCTCTGGAGGGAGATCGCCGTGGCGTGCGACGAGGTGCTCGCTGGGCGGTGGCGTGCGCGGTCCCGCGACAGGCCCGCACCTGACGGTGAAGCGCCAGGCGCGCTGACCATACGCGGTCAAGCAGATCGAGCAGGGGCTGAACGGCCGAGCCGGAGTCGAATCTCACCCGTGGTTGTTACCGAAAGTAGTCGGCCGTCATGGGCAGTCCGCTGAGATCGCGATAGCCCGACAGCACCCAGCGGCCTATCCACAACATATCGGTTGCACTACAGTCTGGTTGCGCAACAACCTTGTTGTAGAGACTGCTGGAGGTCCCCTGTGGAGATCTTTGATGCCCTCGACCGCGCCGTCGCCTCAACGTCTGGCATCGTGAAGACCGTGCGCCCCGATCAGCTCAGTGCCGCGACACCGTGCACCGAGTGGGACATCCGCGCGTTGCTCAACCATCTCGTCGGCACGCTCTGGCTCGGCGAGGCCCTGTTCACGGACGGCGCTCCTCGGCATCCGATGCCGCCCGGTGGCCTGCCGGCCACCGACCTCGTCGGCGACGACCCGGCTGTGGCCTACGAGACCGCGTCCGCCGCCCTGCTGGCCGCGGCCCGGGTCGGCGACACGCTCACCCGCATCCACACGACGCCGCTCGGGGACATGCCCGGCCCGGCGCTGGCCGGGTTCACCACCCTCGACATACTCGTCCACGGCTGGGACCTCGCTTCCGCCACTGGCCAGCCAACCAGCCTCGACGACGACCTTGCCGGCCACGTTCTCGCCTTCGCCAGCCAGGCCATCACCGACGACTTCCGCGGCACCCGCATCGGCCCCGCGATCCCGGTGGAAGCCACCGCCTCGGTCACCGACCGGCTTGTGGGATTCCTCGGCCGCCAGCCGTGAACCCCGACGCGGCCCTCAAGGCGCTCGCCGAACCCCACCGCCGCGACATCCTGCGGCTGGTGTCGGCCACCCCGCGATCCGTCGGGGAGATCGCCGACCATCTCGACATCACCTCCCAGGCCGTCTCCCGGCATCTGAAGGTGCTACGGGAAGCCGGCCTGGTCGACGAGCGCCGTGAGGGCACGCGTCACCTCTTCCTCGTCCGCCCCGACGGCTTCTCGGCCGTCCAGGACTTCCTCGACGACTTCTGGACCCGCCACCTCGGCCAGCTCAAGGCCGCCCTCGAAAGCCCTCGCCGGCAGCAGCCACCCACGCCGCCCACAGAACTGTCCGAGTCCCGAAGGCACCACGATGGCTGACCCCTACACCACTGAGATCGAGATCGACGCGCCCGTCGAGGACGTCTTCCGCCACCTCACCGACCCCGCCCACATGATCCGGTGGATGGGCCAACACGCCACCCTCGATCCCACCCCCGGCGGGACCTTCCACCTCGACATCAACGGCGTGCCCGTCCGCGGTCACTACCGCATCGTTGACCCGCCTCACCGCGTCGTCGTGACCTGGGGAGTAGCCGGCAGCCCCGATCTGCCACCCGGTACGACCGAGGTCGAGTTCACCCTCACCGCCACCGCTACCGGCACCCGGCTCCGCCTCGAACACCGAAACCTTCCCGACAGCCAGCGGCCCGCCCACGCCACCGGCTGGCCCCACTTCCTCGCCCGGCTCCACCTCACCGCTGCCGGCCTCGACCCAGGCCCCGATCCTTGGCAGATCACCTCCGGTTCCTAACCAGACCTCCCACCGGCGCGCCGTGACGCGCGAATCCGTCGCGTCCGGCCGCTCGTCGCAGCCCTCACCTACCCGCGGTCGAAGTCGCAGTCGCTTCGACTCCGTCGTCCGGACCTTCTCGGTCGCCGCCGTCGCCTGGCAGTTCTCCGCCCGGCACCACGAGCCCCGGCGACACCGCGAAAAGACCACGTCTCACGGAGGATGTAGGCGAGCCCCGCGCCGGCCGACCAGCGTCGACCTCGCAGCCTCCGACGCGGCGGGCTCCGACGTCGTATCAGACAGTGCCATCTCCGGACGCGGCTACTCCGAGCGCCGCTGGCCCGGTCTAGCGTCGCGCCGTCAGACTCGCTGGCAGGCGATGTCGCGCATGGCCCTGTGGTACCGGAACAGCACACGCAGGCGGATCGCTTGCCCGCCGCCGTGGCGCGATCGGTGCAGAAGGGGTCGCGTCGGGCTGAGAGCAGGGCACGCGACGGACCTGCTGCATCGGGCTCGGGCCGAGGATGTGCTGCATTGGCAGCAGCATCAGCGCCCGATCTCCGCGGAGACGCTGCGCAAGCGCCTCCATGTCGGGACTCCGACCGCGCGCAGGCTGGTCGCCCAGCTGCGCAGCACGCTTCAGCGGCTGCCGATTCCTTTCCGCGGTGGCCGAGGTCTACATGGTCGACGGTGCGGTCCGCCGAGAGGCCGGCCGCGATGAGGCAAGCCGAGAAACGAGAGCTGATCGCCGTGAGCATCCCCGCCACGATGCGCGCCCTGCAGCAGACCTCGCTGAAGGGTCCGCAGGACATGCGTCTGATTACCGACGTGCCGGTACCGAGCCCTGGCCAGAGCGAGGTCCTGATCCGGGTCGCCGCCGCCGGTGTCAACTTCGCCGACATCTCGAAGGCCTACGGCACGTTCCTGGGCGGCCCGCAGCCACCGTATCTGGCGGGTTTCGAGGCCGCCGGCGAGGTCGTGGCGGTGGGCGAGGCGGTGACCGGCCCGCGACCGGGGACTCGCGTCATCGGTGTCGGATACGGGGCTTTCGCCGAGTACATGATCCTGTCCGCGGCCGCGGCGATGCCGGTGCCGGCTGGCTGGACAGCCGAGCAGGCGTTGGGCCTGGTCGTGAACTGGCCCACCGCACTCGCCGCGCTCAAGCCCCTGGGTCAGATCGCCGCCGGGGAGACCGTGCTGGTCCACGCCGCGGCGGGCGCGACCGGCCAGGCCGCGGTGACGATGGCCAAGCACTACGGCGCGACGGTCATCGCCACCGCCTCGCCAAGCAAGCACGAGACGGCGCTGGCGCTCGGCGCCGACCACGTCCTGGACTCCCTCGATGGCGACCTCGCCGCCGAGGTGTTGCGGCTGACCGGTGGTGCCGGTGCCGATTTGGTGCTGGAGTCGGCGGGTGGTGCCACCTTCCACGCCAGCCTGGCCGCGGCCAGGCCGGTCGCCGGGCGGGTCATCGTCTACGGCGTGGCAGGCGGCGAAGCCGCGATCACCAACTGGGAGCTGGTGTACAAGCACCAGGTCCACATCATCGGCCTCAACATCGGCGTGCTGATCCAGGCCGCACCCCAGATCTTCGGCGAGCTCATGGGTGAGCTGTCCGTCCTCATCGCCGCCGGCGTCCTCACGCCCGCTCGCCCCACCGCCTACGACTTGGCCGACGGCCCGAAGGCCCTCGCGGAACTGGAAGCCAGGGCGACCGTCGGCAAACTGGCCCTGCGGCCCTGAGCACTCCCGCACAGCCGTGACAGTAGGTGAAAACAGATGACCGCAACCGTGGACCCGACCGCCAAGCAGATGGCGCGATTCGCCATGATCTACGACACCCCCTCCGACGTCGACGCGTTCGAACGTCACTACAACGATGTCCACATCCCATTGGCGAAACAGCTTCCAGGCCTGCGCCGTTACACGCGCAGTCATGAGCCGCCACCCGTGATCGGCGAGCCGTGCTACATGGTCGTGATGCTGGACTGGGACGACATGGCTGCCCTGGAAGCCGCGCTCGGGTCCGAGATCGGCCGGCGCACCGCCGAGGATGCCGCGAACCTGGCCCGCTACTCGACCATGCGCGGCATGATCCTGCAGCTCAACGAGGTCTGATCGCCGCCGCCGCGAGAGGGCGCCCTATGGCCTGGGTTTCGATTTCTTTCGCAACGACGTCCCGGTCGTATGAGCGAGGATCCGGACCGACGGGACTGGACAAGGAGCAGCGCATGGCAAGCAGGCAATCCGCGGCGGCGGACTATGAGCGGAGGCCGCGAGACAACCGCCTGTCGATGGACGACTGGGCTGCCGTCGCACATCTGGCCGACTGGCCGCTGCCCAGATTCGCGGCATGACGGCGCACGTGCGGGAGGCGGCGGACCAGGACCGGTTCGTTGCCGAGACCGAGCGGTTCCGCCGGGAACTGTTGGCGCACTGTTACCGCATGGTCGGCTCGGCACATGACGTCGAGGACCTGGTGCAGGAAACGTATCTTCGGGCATGGCGTTCCTACGCTGGCTTCGAGGGCCGTGCGTCGATTCGGTCCTGGCTCTACAAGATCGCCACCAACGTCTGCCTGACTGCGTTGGAGCCGCGCCGGATCCGGGTGCTGCCCTCGGGCCTGGCAGGTCCTTACGACGGACCCGATGGCCCGGCGAGTCACGTTGCGCCGGGCGAGGTCTCGTGGCTGGAACCGTTGCCGGACCGATGGATCGCCCCGGCCGCCGACGATCCGGCCGCAGCGGTGGTCGCGCGCGAGTCGCTACGGCTGGCGCTCATCGCGAGCCTGCAGCACCTGCCCGCCCGCCAGCGCGCGATCCTCATCCTGCGCGAGGTGCTGGCGTTCTCCGCGGCCGAAACCGCGGAGATCCTCGGCACCACCACGGCCGCGGTGAAGAGCGGTCTGCAGCGCGCCCGCGCCCGGCTGGACGAACTGGAACCAGAGCCCGAGGGATTGCTCGAACCGACCGACCAGCGGGCACGTGCGCTGCTCGACGGCTACATCGCAGCCTTCGAGCGCTCCGATGCCCGCCTGCTGGAACACGTGCTGCGCATAGACGCCACGCTGGAGGCGACGCCGTTCCGCGAATGGCAGGCCGGCCGGGAGAAGTGCATCCACATGCTCGACGCGTACGTGCTGGGCGCACCAGGCGACTGGCAGATGATCGCTACTACAGCTAACGGCCAGCCCGCCGCCGCCGTGTACTACCGGGACGCGCACGGCGCGTTCCGGGCAAACGGCATTGTCGTGCTGGCCCCAACCGCCACAGGCATCTCCCGCGTGATCAAGTTCCACGATCCAGCGCTGACCGTGATGTTCGGCTTCCCGGACGTGCTCACGGACTGATCCCGACCGGGCGTGTAATAGGCACGCCGACTCGGCGCATGCTGACACGCCGAACTGCCGCGGGTGACCTGAGCCGCCTCAGCCCTAGCTGGATCCCCCTGCGCCACAGCAACTCCGCAGACCGATGATCCCGTGTGGTTCACGCGGAGACGTGCGACGTGTCCAGGGTGACCGCCTCGATCAACGACCTCGCGGCCACCGTCGCCCCGTCGGCGCTGATCGTGCCGGCAATGCGGGTCGCTCGGGCACGGGTCTCGCCGCTCAATGCCGTCCTGAGCGCGACCGCCAGGGACTCGGTGGTCGGGGCCGGGCCATCGTGTGCCGCGCCGATCCCCAACTCGGCCACCCGGCCGGCCCAGTACGGCTGGTCCCCCCCGGCCTGGGGCACTACCACCTGAGGAACACCGGCCCGGGCGGCCGTCGTCGTCGTGCCCGCGCCGCCGTGGTGCACGACGGCGGCAACCCGGCCGAACAGCGCCTGCTGGTTGACCTCGCCGACGGCGAAGCAGTCGTCCCCACTGTCGACCGGGGCCAAGTCGGCCCAGCCGCGGGCCAGGAGGACGCGGCGGCCCTGCGCGCGGATCGCCGCGATGGACACCTGGGCGATGTCCTCCGGGACGCCCCGCATGCTGCCGAATCCCACGTACACCGGTGGTGTACCGGCGTCCAGAAACGCCACCAGCCCGGCGGGGAGCGGGCGGACGTCTAGCAAGATCCACGCGCCGGTGGACATGACGTCGAGGTCCGCCGACTTCGGCCACGGGCTCAGGGTCGGGTCCGCCGCGAGCCATGGGTGGTCGGTGAACATGAACGCGCGAACGTCGTCTACCGGTGGCAGGTCGATCGACGCCCGGTGGCTGTTGATCGGCGGTCCGAACAGGCCGTTCCAGTTCTGGACGTCCAGATCGGTTAGCACGTTCGGAGCGAAGATCACGTATCGGTGGGGGATGTCCACCTTCTCGGCCACCGACTGGGCGACGAAGTGCGACATGGCGGTCGCCAGGAGCACGTCGCATCCCTCGGCTGCCGCGGCGACCGTGTCGTACTGCGCGGCGATGAACTCGGCCACGCGCTGGGTCCGCTCCTCCGGCGTCGCCGGCCGCTCCCAGGAGCGCCACGGCCGGCGGAACGGCACCAGCGGCACACTGACGCCCGCCAGCAGCTTCGCGAACTCCTCATCCGGCGGCGCGCACACCCGCACCTCCGCGCCGAGTGCCCGCATTTGCACCGCGAGTCCCACCATCGGTTCGACGTCCCCGCGCGACCCGTACGTCGACAACAACACGCGCATTTCTTGACTCTCATTTCCGTGAGTTCTGGCCTCGGTCGGTGATTCTGCCGCCGGAGCAGGGTCTTGCCGCAAGCCCTCCGGTCGGCTATACCTTAGAAATGGAGAGAGGTCCTGCCCGGGCTGTAAGACGGTGTCGGGCCGGGTCAAGGAGTTCACCGGACGTACTCAGCACGATCATCCTGCGCATCCGCATCGGCCCGCCGAGCCGCGCCGTGCATGTGGGCATACCAGCCTTTCGCGACGTCGCCGGCCGAACTGGCGGCCAGGCGCCTTGCTGATCTGGGGTTGAAGCCGCCGGCCGCAGCATCGTCCGGTCCAGGCCGATTGCCGCGCGGCGGGGTCGGGTCGGTAGCGGCACCAACGGGGCGTGACGAGAGGCCGACGCTAGGGTGGGGCTATGGCCGGGTCGTCGCGTTCTGCGGTCTGGGGTCGGTCTTTGCCGGGCGTCAGCTTTCTCGGCCGGGTAGGGCGTCGCGCGGTTGTGGAGTCGCTGTATCTGCTGACTGCCCCGGTGAGCGCGGTGGCTGGCCTGTTGCTGGTGCTCGGCGGGCTGTGCGTGGGAACGGTGGGTCGGCTGGTTGCGGGCAGGGCGCCGGTTGTGGCTGGTGTCGCGGCGCCGGTGCGGTGGTTGGCCGATGTGGAGTGGTGGCGGATCGCCAGGGTTCGCTCGGTGGCTGCCGGCGCGGAGGGTCTGGGCCGGCGGTCGAGGCCGAGCGGGGCCGCCGCCGCGTCGGACCCGGGGATGTGGCTCGGCCTGGCCCATGTGGTGGTGGTGCTGCCTGTCGCCGTGGTCACCGCGGTGGTGACGGCGCTGTGGTGGTTCTTGGGGGTCGCTGCCGCGACGACGGCTGTGCGAAACCGGGGTGCGTGGGCCGGGACGATGCAGCCCATGACCTTGAGCGCGGGTAGCGCCCAGTCCCACATCGATGTGAGTCTGGGCCTGACCTCGCCGGCCGAGCGGATGACCTTCGGGACCGTGGTGGGGCTGCTGCTGATGATGGTGCTGCCGCTGGTGACTCGGGTGTGCGTCGCCGCGCAGGCCCGGCTGGGGCGGGCTCTGCTATCGGATGCGTCCCCGTTGCACCGCAGGATCAGCGGGCTGGAGCAGGAGCGGGACACCGCTCGCGCGCAGACCGTCGCCGCGGTGACGGCGGAGGCGGCGGCGCTGCGCCGGCTCGAACGCGACATCCACGACGGGCCTCAGCAGCGGCTGGTCCGGCTGGCGATGGAGCTGGGCCGCGCGCAGCGCCATTTCGACCGCAGGCCCGAGACCGTCCGGGAGGCGCTCGCCGACGCCCTCGTCCAGGCCGAGGAGGCGTTGGACGAGCTACGGGCCCTGTCACATGGCATCGCCCCGCCGATTCTCGTCGACCGCGGCCTGCGCGAGGCGCTCGCCGAGCTGGCCGCACGCTCGACCGTGTCCGCCCAGCTCGATGGCGGGCCCCTGAGCCACCGGCCGGAGGCCGCCGTCGAGACGGCCGCGTATTTCGTCGTTTCCGAGGCCCTGACGAACGTGGGCAAGCACAGTCGTGCCGGCCGGTGCGTGATCGGACTGCGTCACGATGCGGCAGCTCTGCGGTCTGGGTAGCGGACGACGGGGTGGGCGGCGCGGCGTTCGACAAAGGGCACGGACTGCGAGGGCTGGACGACCGGGTGCACGCACTCGGCGGCGGGCTGCGGGTCACCAGTCCTTGCGGCGGGCCGACGATGATCACCGCGGAGCTGCCGTGCCGCTGACCACCGACGACACGACCCCCGAGCCATGGTCGGGACGGGCGGCCGGCGGTGGGCTGCGGATCGTCGTGGCCGACGACGCGGTGCTGCTGCGTGAGGGCCTCATCCGCCTGCTCGCCGAGGAGGGGCACCAGGTGGTGGCCGCGGTCGGTGACGCCCCGGCCCTCGTCGAGGCGGTGCTGCGACACCGCCCGGACGTCTCGGTCGTCGACGTCCGGATGCCACCGACGCACACGGACGAGGGCCTACGGGCGGCGATCAGCGTCCGTTCGCGCCTGCCCCGCTCACCCGTGCTGGTGCTCAGCCAGTACGTCGAGACGTCCTACGCGGCGGACCTGCTCGCGGACGGCTCCGGCGGGGTCGTCGGCCGGCGCTCTTGCGGCGATGCTCGCGCTGCTCTCTCTGGCGGCGGTGATGGCCAACATCCAGGGTGCGAAAGCGCCGTTCTCCTCCCTGATGCCGATGCTGACGGAAGGCGCAACCGACCAGGAGTTCGCGACCACGCTCGACCAGGCCAGGCAACGGCTGGCTGACTCCTCTCGCGCGGGTGCACGGACGCCGCCAGCCATCGACGTGATGATCGCCGACTTTTCTCGATACCACGCGGTGATGGCCGTGATTGCCACGATCGCGGCGGCTTCCCTCCTCGGCACCAGCGTGCTGCTGTGGAAGAGGTTCGCGCGAACGGCCTCGTCCGATAGGCGAACTAGACGCGTGGTGGGGTCGTTCGGTGTCCTGTCCGCGTTGCTGACACTGGGCCTGATCGTCCACTCGGCGGCGAATGCGACCACCGCGGCCGACCGGGGACCAGCGCTCCTTGGCGCTCTCAAAGGCGGATGGTGACGCACCTCGCCGCGCCCAAGATCAGTGAAGACCTCCCGAACGGCATCTGTCCGCCGTAGGGGAGCCAGTCTCACCGGCGGCACATAGTGTCCGGCGAATTCACCGGCGCCACCTGTCGGGTGGGTCAGGCGTAGTTGAACAGCGGAGGGAGGACGAGGGCCGCGATCCAGGCCCAGGCGGCGTAGACGGGCAGGTAGCCGGTCTGCCAGCGTTCGAGCGTCGCGAACGGGGTGCGTCGACGGACGAGCCCCAGCAGCAGCCACGCTGACCAGGCGAGGTTGGCGAGCAGGATGACGTTCTCGCCGAGGGCCGCGGCCTTGTTGGGTGTGGTGCCGTATTCGGTGATGCGCCCGGTGATGGCCAGGAGTACCAGCACGTCGATGGCCAACGCGCTTACCACGAGAGCGAGCTGCAGCTTGTCGAACAGATCGGGTGGGGCCAGCGGGTCGCGGGCTGAGATCGAGTAGAGGAGCAACCCCAGCACGATGACCAGGAGCAGGTCGAACAGGATCAGCGCTTGGCGCTCGACGTC
Organism: Pseudofrankia coriaricola; assembly: GCF_032027725.1. Classification (NCBI taxonomy): domain Bacteria; kingdom Bacillati; phylum Actinomycetota; class Actinomycetes; order Frankiales; family Frankiaceae; genus Pseudofrankia; species Pseudofrankia coriaricola. The sequence goes on from NZ_JASNFO010000024.1 coordinate 147,576, forward strand.
GATGCCGTTGCTGGTCCAGCCGATGGCGACGAGGAAGGCGAGCAGGACCGCTGTGAACAGCGGAGTGAACAGCCGGGTGAGCACCGGAGCGATGTTCTCGACGACGCTTTGCTTGGCCTCGACGAGCCATCCGGCCACGACAACCCCGGCCGCCGCGCCGCATGGAAGGAGCCATTGCGCGATGAAATCCTGCGGAACGATCCCGATGGCCTTGAAGGCGCCGGTCGTGAATGCGGTGAGTACACCGCCGCCGAGAGCCATGAGGACGAAGTAGATGAACCATTCACCGGTGAAGCGGATGAAGTCCATGCGTCGACGGGACGACCGCCAGTCGTCGGCCAGGTAGGCCAGGCCCACCACGAGCCACAGGGCGATGGGCAGGTGGATGCTGGTGATGACCAGCGACTGCGACCTGTCCGCCAGGGGGTAGGCGTTGGCCGCGACGGCGCCGAGCGCGAACAGCGCCACCAGTATCCCGATCAGTGAGCGTCGGGCCTGCCGGCGCCAGGCGAGGAAACCCGCGAGCCAGGGCAGCACGAGCAGGCTGACGTTCGGCCCGTAGAACGAGGCCGACGCGTCGTTGTCCAGCCTCACCCCGAACAGCTCCGGCGCCTTGATGGACAGCGCGGCACCCGCCGCGCAGAAGGCCATCACCCGCAGGTCCCGCCGCGACCGCGCGTCCGCGGCCGGGCTTGCGGTCAGGACCAACTGCTTCCACAGCCGTTCCGAGTGCTCCCGGGCAAACTCACGGGACAGGTCGTCGAGGCTACCCATCCGTTTGACCGCGACCAGGAACGCCTCATCCGCGTTCAGGCCGGCCTCGACGAGCTCGTCCACGGAACCACGGAGATGGTCTTCGAGCTCGTCGGCGTCGGGCGGCCGCATCTCCCGGCGACGCCCCACGTACTGGCGCCACTGCGCGAACTGCGCCTCCAGCTCCTCCTGCCCCTCCCGCGCCGTCATGCCCGGCCCTCCAGCGGGATCGCCGTCAGCGTCCCGCGGTCACCAAGACCCAGCCAGATTCCCTTGAGCGCGTCCATGACCGTGGCCCACTGACGGCGCTGCTCGGCCAGCTCGGCCAGACCAGCCTCGGTGAGGCGGTAGTACTTGCGCCGCCGCTCGCCCGTCACCGACTGCCAGCTGGACTCCACACATCCGAGACGCTCCAGTCGGTGCAGCAACGGGTAGAGCAGGCCCTCCGTCCAGTCCAGCTCGCCACCCGACAACTCGTTGATCCGCTTGAGGATCGCGTAGCCATAGCTCTCCTCCTCGGCCAGGATGCCGAGCACCATCGGCGTCGCCGAGGCGGCCACCAGATCCTTGCCGACCTTCACCAGGCCTCACCCCGTTCGGTACCCTAGAAGTACGATGCATAGTACTGCTAGGTAGAGAGGGCGCAACGGCTGGTACGGCGTTTCGGGCGGGACCAGCCGTTGCACCCACTGCGAGCACCGTTGCGTCGGCTAAGCGCAGGAGCCGGGTCGGCCCCCGTCCGGCGTGACCCTGTGGTGCGTAGCCGCAGCGGTCCCCGGTCTGGGCATCAGAGCTCGCGGCGTACCGGTTCCCACCGGACGTGATCACACTGGCCGCGCGCTGTACCGGCAGTACGCCCGGTCCTACGGCGCTCTGATGCCTCCGATAGATCCGCTCGCGTTCGACGCCGATCCGCTCCCGGACTCACGCAGAACTCGGAAGACGGTCCCATCCGGGTCGGGGCCGTTGAGGAGCGCCGCCATCTCCGGATGCTCGAGTACCAGGACGGCGCCGCCGGGAGCGGCGTCCGGTGCTCGTCTGGCGGTTCGCCGCGCAGGTGCGGATGATCTACAGCGGCGTGTTCGGCGGTGGGCTCGCGCGGGGTGAGTGGGCCATCAATGCCGAGGTGGCGCTGGACTACCACCGTGACGATCCCGGCAGCCGACAGCTGGCACCGTCCGATCCTCGGTTTCGCGACGGTGCTTTGGGCGGAATTCCCGTGACGACCGACGATCTTAGAGATCATCTCGGAGATCGACGATCTCAAAACCGAGCTTCGAGTCGGACCGATGTGAACTCCAGCCCAAGCGAGAGCAGAGCGATGAGCATGACGCGTGCACCGGCAGGGGCGGCCACAGCCCGTCCACGGCCGGCTGGGTGGGGCAGGCCGCGATCGTCCTGGGCCTGCTGGGCGCCGCGCAGGCGGTGGCCACGGTCGCCTGGCCCGCGCAGGTCAGCGACGGGCAGTACAGCTACCCCTTCACCCCACACTGGTACACCGCCGCGATGATTTTCTTCGCGGTGCAACAACTGGGCGTACTGGCCGGCATCGGCGGGATCGCGCTGCTGGCCCGGGCCCGCGCGAGCCAGGCGACCAGGGCCGGGCTGCTCATCGGGACAATCGCCACGATCCTGCTGATGGCAATCGCCGCGATCGCCGCGATCACCACCGCCCACGACGCGGCCGGGCTCGGCCCGGGCCGAGGCATTCGACAGCGCCTACGGCGCGCCGACGATCGGGATCGGGATCGGCCTGGTCATCGCCGGCATCGGTCTGGCCCGACGGCCGGTCCTGCCCGGGCCGGGCCGGGCCGGGCCGGTGGATCGTACTGGCGCTCGGGATCTACGTCTTCGTGCCGATGCTGCCGGCCCTCTTCGAACCCGTCGTGCTCGGCCGGCTCGCGTTCGGCCTCTGGATGCTCCTGGTCGCCGCACTCGGGCTCATCCTGGTGCGCGCCGGCCGCAGCCCGGTCGACCCCGCCGCGCTACGCCACCGCATCGCCGAATGCGACCGCAAACTGGCCCGCCACCGCGCGGCCATCGAGACCGGCGTCGACCCCACCTCCGACTCGGGGTGCCCTTCGGCTTCCGCCTCATCTGGCCACCGACGTTGGTCAAGGTCGCTCCGACATTCGTGTGGCTGGCGATCCTGCCGCACCCGTGCACGCCTGGCGACCGGGACGCCGGGGACCGCTACCAGCTCTCGGTTCTGCAAGCCGAGTTCTCCCTGCCCCAGGTGCTCGACCGTCCCTGTCCGGCCGAGTGTTCTCTGAGGAGGTCATCCGGGAGAACCTCGACCTGGGCCGCCCCGACAAAGTCGGCCTGATCTTCGACCGGCGGACCGGGCTGCGGCCCGCCGACGGTTCCGTACCTCCGCGCGTTGGAGTCACGACGGCAATGTGTTCGCCAATCTCGACTCCGATGCTATGACCGTGTCCACGACGATCAACGACGCGGCAAGCCCTCGTCCGCTTCGCAGATCGAGTCCGGAGAGCTTCTTCCATCGGTCGATCCGGTAGGCAGCGGTGTTGGGGTGCACGTTCAGTTTCTGCGCGGTCCGACTGATCGAGAAGCCGGAGTTCGAGAACGCGCGCACCGTCTCCGCCAGGTCGGGATGTTCCCGTGCCACCAGCGCAGGGTGGGCGAGCACGGGTGCGAGGCGTTCCTTCTCGGCATGGACACACGCCCACATCCAGTTGTCTTCGAAGAGCTGCACGCCCGCACCGGGCTCTGCCAGCTCGGCCGCTCGTTTCGCGTCCCCCAGACTGGTGCGTGCACCGACCAGCCCGGGTCGTGCCAGCCCGATGCCGATCCGCCCGGGGAGCAAGTCGAGCTGCGCGCCGAGCTGACTCGCACTCGCGCGCTGCACGACGACCACGACGTCGGGGCCGACCACACAGACCGCGGCCGGGAGATCCCGTACGCTGCGAAGAACTGCGGAGAGCATGCGTTCCGGAGCAACATCAGTGTGCAACCAGGCGCCGACGAAATCCTCTGTGGGCACCATCCCGAGATCCTCGGACAGCTCCGCGACATCCGTGCCCGTCGCCCCTCCGAGCATCGCTCCGACCAGGCGACGCTGGAGAGACAGCGTAGTCGTTCCCTGGATCGATTGGCCGGCTCGATAGCCGATCGAGACAGCCTCGATCACCAATTGGAGTCGCGAGAGGAGGAACGTCGTGATCTCGCCCAGGAGGCCGCTGGTCGGCGGAACACGGGTGCGGAGTACATCCCAGATCTCCTTGTGCGTGACTTGATAGGCGCCGATCAGCGCTTCGAGGGGCACCCCCTGGGAGGCTCGCAGGCGGCCGACCGCGCGGGTTGCCGACAAATCGGCGGCGCTTGGTCGTTCCAGCATCCGGAGCTGACCACCCCACAGTCTCAGATGCAGGTCGCGGTTGGTCGAGACGTGGTTCTCGAACGAGATCGACAGATACTCGGGGATGTCCTTGCGCACCTGGGTCACCCAGGAGGCCACCCTGTCGTCGAGGTGCTCGATGACGTCGTCGCAGGCGTCTGAGACGAGGGACAGATGTCCTCTCGCCGGGCCTGGGCCTGCCGCAAGACCGACCGGCTCGAGAACCCCTTGACGTGCCATGGATGAACTCACCACGTTGCCCCTCAATGTTCTTCGAGCCAAGAGTCTGACGCCGGATGCCTGGGACGCCGGAGATCTTGTGACTATCTGAACAGAGTAGGTTGCGCGTGAGTCGGCCAAGAAAAAGGATGGTTACGGACGTGCTGCCGTCTATGACTACTGTCGATAACCGGCGAGTCAGCCGGCCGCGCGACCGGCCAGCTCGACGATCGCGTCGCAGACGATGTGCGGAGCTTCCAGGGTGATCCACGATCCTGAGTCCGGGGTCAGTGGCTCGATTCCCATGATCGCGAGCTGCTTGCGGCGGGACGTGGGGGTCACGATCGGGTCGCTGACAGGGTTCATCATGACGGCGGTCACCCCACTGTCATGCAGCCGGCTGAGGATCGCATCACGATCGACGGTGTAGACACCGATGTAGGGGGCAAAGAAGTTGGGACCTCCCCGCAACCGATCGGTGAAGCACTCGACTCGTGTCTGTACGTCTGTCTCGGGCGGCAGGTTCTTCGTGACTGTGTTCCACGTCTCCACGAGTCCTCCCCCGTCGGCGGTGAACTTGTGCAAGCCGACGTCGTAGAACCCGCGCTGCCCCTGAGACCAGTCCTCGTACATCCCGTAGCCGATGCAGAGCACTCCCCTCACGAGGTCGGGGTGCGCGGCACCGAGATACGCCGCGTACACGGCGCCGGCGTGCTGACCGACGACGATGCATCCCGCCTCGCCGATGAGCGGTCTGACCGTTTCGAAGATCGCCTCTGCGTATCCGGGCGCGTCGAGCCACTGTTCCGGCGCGTCGGAGTCCCCGAGGCCGGGGATGTCCGGTGCGACACAGTGGATGGCAGCAAGACCCGACATCACTTTCGTCCACATCCGCCCCGACGACTGCATCTGATGGATGAGCACCACCGTCGGCCGCGACGGGTCGGGCGTGCCGCTCGTTCTCACCATCATCTGGCCGATCGATGTGTCGATGATCGAGCGTCGGATGAGCGCGGTCTGGGTGGGCATTGCGTATCCGTTCTTCGCGGTGGTCTCAAACTGAGGGAACATAGGCCCACCCTTCGATCTCGATCAGTCCGCCGAGGGGCAGATCTCGGACGATGATCGCGCTGCGCGCCGGCGGTTCGTCCTGGAACACCGCGGTGTAGGTGGCGTTCATAGCGCCATAGCTCGAGCCATCGGTGAGGAATACCGTCGTTTTCACGACGTGACGCGGAGACAGCCCGTGTCGCGCGAGCTCACCGACGAAGTTCGCGAGCGCTGACTCCGCCTGGGCATCGAACCCCTCGGCCAGCCCACCGGCGGTCAGCCCGAGCTGGCCCGAGATGGCGACCCAGTCGCCGGCACGGACGCTTGAACGAAAAGGAAGGGCCACGGCTCTCACACCTCCCGCAGATCGATCATGTTGTCCGCGCCGAGCTCGTGCACACTGGTCTTGCCGATCAGCGGCAGCGCCTGGCGGATCTCGTTCGAGAGCAGTTCCAGCGTGCGCATCACGCCTTCTTCCCCGTCCGCACAGACTCCATAGATGGCGAGACGCCCGATGACGACGGCATCGGCACCGAGCGAGAGAGCCTTCAGAACGTCGGTGCCGTTGCGGATGCCGCTGTCCAGCGCGATCTCGATGTCGTCCCCGACAGCGGCGCGGATGGGGGGCAGCGCTTCGATCGGGGCCAGGACGCAGTCGAGCTGACGGCCACCGTGATTTGAGACGAGCAGCGCTGACGCTCCTGCGGCGATGGCCTCCTGCGCGTCCTCCACAGACAGGATTCCCTTCGCCATCCAGGGAAGCGAGGTCTCCCCGAGCAGGCCGCCCAGGTGCTCCCAGGTCCAGACCGCCTTATCGTGAGTGAAGAGTTGTCCGAACGCCGCTGTCAGGGCCTCCGAAGTGGACGGGTAGTTGCCCGCGAGAACATCGACGGGCGGCGACCAGCGATTGCGTTTGTTCCGCTCTCTCCACCCGGCCGTCGGGCAGTCGACCGTGACGCACAGCCCGCGATATCCCGCGCGTTCGTATCGGGAGACGACATCCAGAAAGTTTGCGTCGGTTCCCATCGGGTGGAGCTGGCCGATGGCGCCGGTGCCGGGGGCGACGGCGGCGTTCGCCTCGAGCGAGTGGCTGCCCGCCTCCGGCACGATGCTCGCCGTACCGAACCGGCGGTTGGCCCGGCGCACCGCGAGCTGACCATCGACGTCGAACAGCCCGTCCCCACCGAACGGAGCGGTCAGTACAGGGAGCGAGAGGGGGATGCCCATGAAGCTCGTAGCGGTGACGGCGGGCTGCGACCCGCTCATCGCCCGGGGCTTGAAGGCCCAGCGCTCGAAGACCTGGCGGTTGCGCCGGATCGAGACCTCCTGCCCGGCCCCTCCCTCGAGATAGTCGACGAGCTCAGGAACCAACCGGGCCAGTGCGGCCGCGTGGATCTCGCCCAGCGTGGCGAACCTCGGCGTGGCGACGCCCGCGGTCAGGTCTTCCTTGCGGAGGCCAGGCTGCGGAGACGGATGGGCGGCAAGATGTGTCATGGCGTTCTCTCTTCGTTTCGCACGCGTTGCTTCCGGGCACAATCGATCGAGGTTGAGGTGCGCGGACGCGCGGGATCCTTCAAGGAGGCGAGGCGATGTCTCAGGCGACGGGCCAGGCCGATTCCCTTCTGGGCGGATGCGGAGGCCACCGCAGTACGGATGGCGATGTATCCGATGGCCAGCGTCGCCGCTACGAGGAGAACCCATCCGATGGCCTCCCAGCCCGGCGGCATCGGGGTGGGCAGCCGCCTGAGTAAGAAGTTCGTGCTCGCGGCAATGGGAAAGGTGAACGCCCAGAACGCGCCGCTGAATCTCAATCGCAGATAGACGGGAAGGAGCATGGCCTGAAGCACGATCATCATCACCAGCACCCCAGCGAAGGCGTCGATCGCCGTTCCGTAGTTGGCGGGATGCGCGGCCATCCACGCGATTCCGCCGGTGGCCGGCGGCGCGACGAGCACAGACAACAGCGGCGCACGATTTGCGGGCAGTGGACCGCCGACGATGAGGCGCGACATTACCACTGACCCGATCACGAGCCAGAAGAACAGACCCACACCGATCGCGGCCATGCTCACCGGGTAAAGGCCGACCGAGGAGAACGCAATGCCGGCGATGAACGCCCCCGCGACTACGGGCAGGAGAAGGCCCGGATTGATGGCCTCCTCGGGCATGTCGCCGGTGAACCATGCCGCGAGCGTGCGCGCGGCGAGGCCCGCGAGCATGATGACGAGCGCCCAGCACGCCCACGTCGCGAGCTGCCGGGCGTAAAGCCCGAAGTGCACGAGAAGCAACAGGCCGATCGCGGGGATGTAGGCGGCGAGATGACTCGTGTGCGGATGCGCGAGGTCGTTCAGCAGTGAGCCGGCGTAACGGATGCTGTGCACGGCATAGCTCACACTGAAGACGAGCCAGAGCCCGGCGCCCAGCGCGTAGAGCACCTCGGAGGGCAACGTCGGCGCTCCGAGCCCACGGGAGGCTTGCGCCCATGCGCCGGCGAGACCAGTCAAGCCGAGCGGGATAGCGAACAGGTTCAGCGGAACTGTCCGCGAGATGGGACTCCGCAGTGTCTCTCGCGAACCGTCACCGAGCCGGATGGCCGCTCGTACTCTCACAGCATTCGCCTTCCGATCGATGGGGATCCGGCAACTTTCGGGCAGGCATTCGCTAAACCGACGTCGCCCTCGGGGGCGGCCTTGGCCGGGGTGTTTCCGTCAGCCGGCGTGTTCCGGCCAGCCGACGATCTCTGCGCTAGAGCACCCGGGAGAGGAATTCCTTGACACGCGGATGCTCCGGAGCGTCGATGACGCTCGACGGTTCACCCTCTTCCAGGATCTGCCCATCGGCCATGAACACGACCCGATCTGCCACTTCGCGTGCGAAACCGATCTCGTGCGTGACCACGACCATGGTGGCTCCCTCCAGCGCCAGCGACTTCATGGTTTCCAGCACCTCGAGCACGAGTTCGGGGTCGAGGGCCGATGTCGGCTCGTCGAAGAGGAGTACGTCAGGTTCCATCGCCATGGCTCGTGCGATCGCGACGCGTTGCTGCTGCCCGCCGGAGAGCTGGTTGGGGTAGGCGTTGTGCTTCTCAGACAGACCGACGTGGTCGAGGAGTGCTCCGGCGCGTTGCCGTGCACGAGCCCGGTCGACGCCCTTGACCTGGGTGGGTCCTTCCATGACATTCTCGATCGCGGTGCGGTGCGCGAAGAGATTGAACTGCTGGAAGACCATGCCGGTCGAACGGCGTTGACGCGCGATGTCGCGCTCCGAGGTCTCCCGCAGCACTCCGCCGGCCTGCCGGTAGCCGAGCACCTCGTCGCCGACCCGCACGAAGCCTTCGTCGGGACGCTCCAGATGATTGAGACAGCGGAGCAGGGTCGTCTTGCCCGAGCCGGAGGGTCCTAGGAGGCACACAACCTCCCCCCGCCCTACAGACAGGGAGACCGACTTGAGAACCTGGTTCTGACCGAACCTCTTGGAGACCTGAACGGCCTCGAGTAGCGATGTCGTCATGCGGCGCTCCCATGCGAGATCGCTTTCTGCTTGCGAAGCGGGTTCGTGCGTCGAGGACGCTCATGCGCGCCGAAGCGCCGTTCCAGATAGGACTGTGCGATGGTGAGCAGCGCAACGAGCACGAGGTACCAGATGGTCACGACCAGCAGCAACGGGATGATCTCGAAGGTTCGCGAGTAGACGCTCTGCGCCGAGTAGAGAAGGTCGGGCACGGCGATGTAGGCGACGATGCTGGTGTTCTTCGTCATCTGGATGAACTGATTCGCCAGCAGCGGAGTCGCAATGCGCATTCCCTGCGGGAAGACGATGCGGCGGAACACCTTCGACGACGTCATGCCGATCGCTGCTCCGGCCTCCCGCTGTCCGGTGGGAACCGACATCAGCGATGACCGCACGACCTCGGAGCCGTACGCTGCCTCGTAAAGACTGAACGCGACCACGGCGCAGACTCTCGGTGAGATCAAGTCTGACGTGCGGAGGCTGACGAGCGGTTCGTAGAACGGCAGCCCCACGACGATATTCGGATACAGGAGCCCGATATTGAAGGTCACAACCAGCAGAACGAGCAGCGGTACTCCACGGAAGAACCAGACGAACACCGCGCCCATCCCGCGCACGATCAGGATGCCGGAGAGCCGCATGGCCGCCACGATGCACGCCAGCACGAGTCCCACCGCCATCGAAATCACGGCGAGCGTGACGGTCATGCCCAGGCCGTCGAGAATCTGCTGGTCGAACAGGTAGCGCCCGACGGTCGACCACTCGAGCGCCTCGTTGCCGAGAAAGGACACGACCGTTGCGGCGATGACGACCAACGCCACGATGGGAACCGTCCTGCGTGCGAGTCGCCGTCTGCGGTGCACGGGCATCCGGAGCAGGTCCTCGGCTGTCGGAACCCTGTTGCCGATTTTCGTGTCGCCGGCCATGAGAGCACTTGTCGCCGCGTCCATTGGGGTCACTCGCTCTCGATCTCAGGGTTGACTTCAGAGCGCTCGACGCCTTGTTCCTCGAGGCCCCACTTCGCCAAGATCTCCTGGTATGTTCCGTCTTCGATCAGCTCGTTGACGGCCTTCGCGAGAGCCTCGGCCATGCCGCTTCCCTTGCGAGTGACGATGCCGGAGACCACACGGCTCCGCGGCTGCGGACCAGTAACCTTCCACACGCCAGGGGACTGCTCCATGGTGTAGGCGGCGTAGATCTTGCCGGTGTACCAGGCGTCGATGTTGCCCGACTTGGTCGCGAGCTGGGCGTCGCTGATCGACGGGTAGGTCTGGATGTCGATGGCCGGGTGGCCCGCCGCCCGGCAGTCCGCAGATCCGTCCTCCAGGACGGCGACAAGGCGGTCGCCGGTCAGCATGCCTATGGACATCCCGCAGAGGTCGGTGAGCTCGTCGCCGATGTCACGGCTTTCGACGGGCACCACGAGGGCGTCGCCGGTGGTCAGGTACGAGGTCATGTCGAACTTCTCGAGTCGCTCCGCGGTGATCGCGGCCGCACCGGTCCAGTCGTACTTGCCGCTTTCGACACCGAGAAGTTCGTTCTCGAAGCTGTTGGCATCGGTATTCACCTTAACGCCGAGCTTCTCGCCGATGGCCATTGCGAGGTCGTAGTCGAGGCCCGTGAGCTCGCCGCCGTCGTCCTGGAAGCTGAGCGGCGCGAATTTCGAGAGCACGGTCGAGTTGAGCGTGCGGCCCTCGTACTCCTCGGGCAGTTCGATATCGCTCGGTGCGGGACGGATGGTGGTCGTCGCCTCGGTGTCGGCCGAGGAACCGGATGCGCACGCGGAGAGCGCCAGGGTGAGCGTCACAGCGCCCAACAAAACGGCGACGCGCCGCTTGGGGAAGGTGATGAACACGATGTCCTCCTGGGTTGAGTCGGTGGGTCTGTGGGGCGGGTGGGCATACGCCGCGTCCAGCACGAGCTGGCGGCCGTCCCGGACGTATTTCCAGATCCCGTCGTGGACCGACCCCAGCGTGTACAGGACGATTCCTGAATGCCTGTGCTCGGTGTTGTAGTAGCCGAGGAACGCGGCGGCGAACACCGGGAGGTGTCGATGCCCGTGAACGAGCCCGGGAATGCGGGACAATACTTCAGAGTTTTAAACGCCGCTTCGGAGTAGGTATTGTCGTTCGACAGCTTCGGATGCGACCGCGACGGCGTGATATACAGATCGGCCAGCAGGTCCGAGACGGTCTTCCCTCAGTCGTGGTCAAAATCACAAGACCCTGATCCGCATCTCGCCCCACTCCCACACTCGATGGCTTGACCGTCCCGTCTTAGACCAGCGTGACAGAGAGGGTTACGGACGCCGAGCCAGTGTGGGCACCTTCTCGTTTTCCACCGCATACCTGGCAGGTGGTTCGCGGCTGGACTGTGAGATCCACGATGCCGGGCGTCATGTCATCGGCGTGCGGGATCTCTACCGGGTGCCGGGTCACTCGATGACGTCTTCGGTGGGATTAACTTCCGAGACCTCGAGCGCCTGCCCGCCGATGCCCCACTTCGCGAGGATAGCCTGGTATGTTCCGTCTTCGATCAGCTCGTTGACGGCCTGCGCGAGAACCTCGGCCATGCCGCTTCCCTTGCGGGTGATGAATCCATCGACGACGCGGCTGCGGGGCTGCGGGCCAGTGACCTTCCACACGCCAGGCTCGAGCTGTTCGGAGTAGGCGGCGTAGATCTTGCCGGTGAACCAGCCATCGAGGTTGCCCGACTTCGTCGCGAGCTGGGCGTCGCTGATCGACGGATAGCTCTGGACGTCGATGGCCGGCTCACCCGCCGCCTGGCATTCCGCGGAACCCTTCTCCAGTTCGTCGATAAGTCGGTCGCCGGTGAGCGACCCGATCGACAGGCCGCATAGGTCGGTCATCTCGTCGCTGAGCTCTGGGCTGTCAGCGAGCACGACGAGGGCGTCGCCGGTGGTGAAGTACGACGTCATGTCGAACTTCTCGAGTCGCTCTGCGGTAATCGCGGCCGACCCGGTCCAATCGTATTTGCCGCCCTCGATACCGAGCAGTCCGTTCTCCCAGGCGTTCGGAATAGCCTCGACCTCCACGCCGATCTTCTGGCCGATCGCTTCCGCGAAATCCTTGTCGAGTCCGTCGAGCTCGCCGTCTTCGTCGAGAAATCCGAGCGGCGCGTAGTTCGAGAGCACGGTCGCGGCGAGGCGCCGACCCTGGTATTCATCGGGCAGTTCGATGCTGGCCTGGTGGCTTGCGCTGGTGGTCGTTTCGTCGGTGCCAACCGTGCTGGAGGAGGCGCACGCGGAGAGCGCCAGAATGACTGCGGTGGTGCCGGACACTGCTGCGGCGAACCGTTTGGGCCGTGTGATGGCCAAGAGTGTCTCCTAGGTGAGACGAGAGAAAACAGGGTCAGCGCCAAGCGATCCGCAAGCTGTGCTGCGTATCGCCAACAGGTGCTTGGCTCATGTGGCCTCAGTATTCGGACCGCGCGCCACGGCGGGCAAGCCGCGCGAGGAAACTTCTCGTTTCCACCGCAATCCCGTCATCCGGCCCGCAGCTGGACTGTGAAAATCACGATTCCGCCCGGCGGCGCGCCCACCGCCCGCCGACTCGTCGCCCAGCTCCGCACCGATACCCACGCCAGTCTCGACACCGACCTCGTCCTCGCCGACCTTCACCGCAGCCGCACTCGCCGCCGGCGACCGGGTCGTCGGCGCGGCCCGCGATATCTCGCCGCTCGACGACCTCGCCGCCCGGCACCCGGGCCGCCTGCTGGCCCTGCGCAGGGCCGCCTGCTGGCCCTGCGCCTCGACGTCACGGACCGCTCGGCGGTCTTCGCCGTCGTCGGCCAGGCGGTCGGGCACTTCGGCCGGCTCGACATCGTCGTGAACAATGCCGGGGTGTTGTTCGCCGGGATGGTGGAGGAGTTCACCGAAGCCGAGGCCCGCGCTCAACTAGACCCCAACTTCTTCGGCGCCCTCTGGGTCAGCCCTGGGACATCGGGCTTCGTCACGGGTCTGGCAAGGCCTCCCTGGCCGTCGCCCTACTTTGGGTGGAGTACGCGCCCACGCTCGCGCCTGGAGAAAACGCCGCGGTCCGGCTCGCTCCGCTGAGTCCGCACCTATGGAGACACCTGATCATCGGCGACGTGATCCTGATGCATGAAGGTCGGCCGGCTGTCGACATCGGCTCCGTCATCGAAGTCGCTCCCGCCAGCCACCCTGTCGACGGGGACGACGCCACGCCCGCAGCCTGATCCAAACGTGTGGCTGCCAGCGTGGCTGCCAGAAACGATCAAAGGTCGCCGTCCCTGATCGACTTGGGGGCGGCGACCTGCAAGAACTACAGAGTGTAAGTGTGGGGCGGGTGGGGCTCGAACCCACGACCGGAGGATTATGAGGACTATCCGGCTATGCGGTGTGCTGACCTGCGAAGATGCGCGCCAAGCGTGACCGTGCAGCGTCGAATACTCCGCTGTGAGGCGCTGCCCGCAAGTAGGTTCTGGGTGTCGGACATCACACAGATGGCTAGACCTCCACTGTGATCTCCCAGTGGCCGTCCGCTGACCGGCCGGCGAGCCCCCGCTCTGGGCGATCTAGTCAGGTTTCGCCGTCCGTGGCGATCGCGGTGGGACACTGATCGCGTGAGTCACGGGGGTGAGCCGGCGGCTTGGGACTTCTTTGTCTCCTACACGGAGGTCGATCGGCCGTGGGCCGAGTGGGTTGCGTGGCAGCTGGAGGAAGCGGGCTTCTCGGTCATGGTGCAGGCGTGGGACATCCTGACGGGTGACAACTGGCCTGCGCGCGTCGACGAGGCGGTGCGGCGCAGCGGTCACACACTGGCCGTGGTCTCAGCTAGCTACCTCGCCTCGGAGTGGGGCGCGGTGGAACGGCTCGCCGCACTGCGCGCTGATCCGTTGGGGCAGGGCCGGAGGCTGCTACCGGTGAAGGTCACAGCTGTACGCGACGAAGGACTACTGGGTTCGGTTGCGGACGTGACGTTGGCCGGCTTGACGGAGCAGGCGGCTCGGGATCGGTTAGTGACAGCGGCCCGAACGGTGCGGGGCGGTCAGCGTGCTAAGCCGCCGAGTCGGCCGCTCTATCCTCCAGTCGGAGCTGCGTCGCCGGTCGAGGCCTTGCGGTTCCCTGGCCGACCGCCCGGAATCTGGCAGGTCCCATGGCCGCGAAATCCGAATTTTGTTGGTCGCGCCGGCGAGCTGGCTGGGTTGCGGCAGCGGCTGACACGCGGGACTGGGACGGTCCCGGTTCTGCCGCAGGCGTTGCACGGCTTGGGTGGTGTTGGTAAGACACAGCTGGTCGTCGAGTATGCCTATCGGTATGCACCGTCCTATGACGTGGTCTGGTGGGTGGGCGCTGAACAATCTGCCTTGATCATTGCAAGTCTTGCTGGTCTCGCCGAGCGACTTGGTATCGCTGTTCCGGGCAAGGCAGAGGACTCTGCGGCTGCTGCGGTCGAAAGCCTACGTCGAGCGGAGCGCCAAGCGGCATGGCTGGTGGTCGTCGACAATGCTGCCGGCCCTGACATGTTGCCGGAGTCACCCGTGCTGCGGGCTTTGCTGTCGGCCGCCGGCGGTGCAGACGGAGGCCATGTCATCGTCACCAGCCGGGATAGCCGCTGGTCAGAAGTCGCGACTCCAATCGATGTGAGCGTGCTACCTCGAGCTGAGGCAGCACAATTGATACGTAACCGCGCGGTCGAATTGAACGAAGCGGAGGCGTTGGCCGTCGCAGACGCGGTCGACGGACTCCCCCTGGCGTTGGAACAAGCAGGGGCATGGCTGGCAGAGACAGGTATGCCAGCCGATGTCTATGAACGAGAGCTGCGATCGCGCGCCCGGAAGGTAATGCGTCACGGTGCACCTGCCGGGCGGGAACCGGTCGCTACAACCTGGACGGTTACGCTGCATCGTTTGGACGATCCTGCCGCGGTCGCGCTTGCTCAGCTGTGGGCAAATTTTGGACCAGAGCCGATCCCACTCGACCTGATCCGACCCAATGTGGCGGAACTGCTCCCTGCTGAGCTGCAAAGCATCGTCGTCGACCCGTTCAAGTATGCAGAGACCGTCGGAAAACTGGCTCGCCTCGCGCTGGTTCGTTCTGTTGGCGGGACAGTTGTCATGCATCGCCTTGTCCAGGCAGTGCTCCGGGACGAAACGCCCAGCGGGCGACGAGATGACCTTCGGAACACCGTGCATCGCCTTTTGGCTGCCGCGCGCCCTGTCGACCGCACGGTGCCCAGCGGATGGGGGCGACTAGCTCAAATATACCCGCATCTGATAGCCACCGATCTGATCACATGTGCAGACGACGCGGCACGCGATCTCGTCATATCTATGATCTGGTACTTGCGTCGAATAGGTGATCATCGCAATGGGCGCTCGCTTGCGCAACAGACATCCCGACAATGGGCGATAGCCGTGGGAGAGGACCATCGTTACACTCTTGCCGCCCAAGCTGAACTGGCAGCGACGCTTCGCGAATTGACGGACTACGCGGGCGCTAGGGCAATCGAGGAACGGATCTTTACTTGGCGCCGGGAAATTCTGGGAGACGACCACCCCGAAACACTCGAAGCCGCCGCACAACTAGCCAAGACGCTGTGGGCGCTTGGCGACTATCCCGCCGCGCAGTTCCTTGAAGAACAGCTGCTTGCTCGACGGGAAGATCTACTCGGCGATGACCATCTGCATACTCTCGAAGCCGCGGCCGAGCTTGCGGCCACGCTCCGAGAGGCGGGCAACTACGTGGCCGCACGTCAACACGAGGAACGAGTTCTTACCCGGCGATTGGAAATCCTTGGCGAGGACCATCCTGACACGCTGAAGGCCGCTACAAACCTCGCGACCACTTTGCTCGAAATCGGCGACTATTCGAGCGCCCTAGCCCTTGAAAGACAGGTATTTGACCGAAGACGTGAATTGCTCGGCGAGGACCATCTCGACACACTGAAGGCCACTGCGGAGATTGCAGGAGCAGTGCGGACGGGAGGAGATTACCATACTGCGCTACAGCTGGCAGAACGAGTGCTCGAAGGATGCAGGAAGATCCTTGGCGAAAACCATCCGGATACTCTAGAGGCTGCCGCGAACCTTGCCGAAATTGTCCGAGAGATCGGCAGTTACGAAACCGCACGGGAGCTCGAACAACGCGTATTGGCTCGGCGTCGCGAGCTGCTCGGCCCGGACCACCCTCGAACGCTGGCCGCGATGGCCAACCTCGCGGTCACGTTGTGGTGGGCAGCAGATTATGACGGCGCCCAGGTGTTGGAACGGCAGGTGGCCGATCGGCGTCGCGAGCTGCTCGGCCCGGACCACCCTGACACCCTGGTCGCGATGGCCGATCTCGCGGCCACACTCCGTAGCGCCGCCGATTACCAGGGCGCCCAGGCGTTGGAACGGCAGGTCCTCGATCGGCGTCGCGAGCTGCTCGGCCCGGACCACCCTCGAACGCTGGCCGCGATGGCCAACCTCGCGGTCACGTTGTGGTG